>JAAYXR010000004.1 GCA_012515785.1 Acholeplasmataceae bacterium
AATTTTCGCGCCATATGGGATATCCAACCAAAAGACATATTGAACTAATTAAAAAATATGGTGTATCAAAAATTCACCGCAAGACATTTAAACCAATTAAAAATATCTTAGAAAAGAGAGATGAATAATCTCTTTTTTTATAATATGAAAATATTTTTAAAATTAGTATATATTTATTAAAATATATAGAAAAAAAGTCGTATTTGTATAACTTGACAAATGAAAAATAGAATATATAATTATAAAGGAAAGAGAGGAAAATATAGATGAAATTATTAATTGTGGAATCTCCATCAAAAGCTAAAACTATTAAAAGTTATGTTGGACGAGATGTCCAAGTTTTAGCGTCGGTCGGTCACATCAGAGATTTATCAACTTCGGGCCGTGGTGATTTAGGAGTTGATATTAATGATGATTTCAAACCTCGATATGAAATAACTAAGGGGAAGGAAAAAGTAGTTGAAGAATTAATTAAAGCTGCTAAAGGTAAAGAAGTTATTTTAGCAACCGACCCTGATAGAGAAGGAGAAGCTATTGCATGGCATTTATCTGAAATTTTAAATTTAGATAAAAATGCTAAAAATAGAGCTGAATTTAAAGAGATTACTAAAAAGACAGTCGCCCAAGAATTAAAAAACTTAAAGAAAATTAATATTGATTTAGTAGAATCTCAAGAAACGAGAAGAATTATTGACCGAATTATTGGATTCAGGTTATCGAATTTAGTTAAAAAGAAAATTAAAGCTAAATCGGCGGGCCGAGTTCAAAGTGTTGCCTTAAGATTAGTAGTTGAATTAGAAGATGAAATTCAAGCATTTATTCCAGAGACATATTATGATTTTAAATTAGTATGCAGTAGAGTGGAATTTGATTATGTCAAAAAAAATAAAGACTTAATTAAATTAGAAGAAGCTAATAAAATTAAAGCGGAAGCGATTGCACCATATGTAGTCACAAGTATCGATAAAAGAGTTAGAACGTCAAAACCGAAAGTAGCATATATCACTTCAACATTACAACAAGATGCTAATAATATCTTAAGATACTCAGCTAACAAGACAATGAGAGTTGCTCAGCAGTTATATGAAGGTATTGAAATAAATGGAGATATTACTGGCTTAATTACTTATATGCGTACTGATTCGACTAGATTATCAAATGAATTTTTATACCCAGCTAGAGATTTTATTGAAAGAAAATATGGTAAAGAATATTTAGGTTTTTATAATCAAAAACAATCGGATAATGCCCAAGATGCTCATGAAGCAATCAGGCCTACCGATATTAAATTAACTCCTAAATTTGTTGAATTATCACTTGATAAAGATCAGTTTAGATTATATAAAATGATCTATGAAAGAACATTAGAAGCCTTAATGTCTGATGCTAAATATGATGTTACTAAGGTTACTGTAAGTAGTAATAATCATGATTTTGAAGCGGAACAAGTTATTCAAACATTTAAAGGTTTTACTATTGTTAAAGATGATAATAAAGATAAGATTTTACCGCCATATGAAATCAATCAAGAATTAACTAATGCTAAGTTAAAAGAAGAAGAAAAACAAACCGAACCACCAACAAGATATTCGGAAGCAACCTTAATTAAAAAGTTGGAACAATTAGGAATTGGTCGTCCTTCAACTTATGCTCATATTATCTCAACTTTAAAACAACGAGATTATGTCACAACAGAAAAAAGAAGATTCGTTCCAACTGAACTAGGAATGCGTACTTCGAAAGCATTAACTGAATATTTTAGCAAAATTATTAACTATGAATATACATCAAGATTAGAAACAGTTTTAGATGATATTGCTGATGGTAAAAAAGAAAGAACAGAAACATTAAAGAGCTTTTATAAACACTTTATGCCAATCTATCAACATGCGGATAAAAACATGAAAGTTATTCCAAATGAAAGAACCGGGACAATGTGTCCGCAATGCGGTAATCCACTGGAATACAAATTCTCAAGTTATGGGCGATTTATTGGTTGTTCCAACTTTCCTAAATGCAAATATACAGAAAATATTGAAGAGGAATCAACTAAAAATAAATCTTTAAAAAATAAGGAAAAATAGTGATTTCTCTAGGCCTTTAAAACACGAGTATAATGCCAAAAAGTGATAAAATGTAAAATAATATTTACAATTTAGAAAAACTATGTTATAATTTAATTGCATCTAATCATTTAGATGTTACTTATCCCCTATAGTGTGATTATTTCACACGAAATCCCCTTAATTAGACCCTCTCCCCAAGAGGGTCGCTTTTTTTATTAATAATGTTTATACTATGGTATAATAAAATAGGTAAAGGATGTGGTCGCTTTGAGTTTTTTTAAGAGACTATTTAGAAGAAAACCAAAAACAAATAAATATGAAATGGGACTTCATCGTTCGCGTGAAGCACTAGATAATTTGAAAGATATTTTAGAATCAAGCGATCGAATTGATGATGAATTATTTGATTCAATTGAAGATATCTTTATTCAAGCTGACGTTGGGGTTGATACGGTTTTATATTTTGTTGATGAATTGAAAAAAGAAATAAATTTAAAGAAAATTGAAGATCCAAGTGAATTATCAGAAATCATTGTTGATAAACTTTTTGAAATATATTTAAAAGATGAAGTTATCATTACTGACTTAACATATGATAAAGACAAAATTAACGTTTATCTTTTTGTCGGTGTTAATGGAGTTGGAAAAACAACTTCAATTGGTAAAATTGCCCACCAATTTAGAGAAGAAGGACACAAAGTTTTAGTTATTGCGGGAGATACTTTTAGAGCTGGAGCGATTGAACAAGTAAAAATTTGGGCTGAAAGAGCTAAAGTGGGATTTTATTCAAAAGAACAATTTTCTGATCCATCAAGTGTGATTTATGATGGTTTACAAAAAGCTAAAGCCGAAAAATATGATGTTGTCTTAGTTGATACTGCAGGAAGATTGCAAACAAAAGTAAATTTAATGAATGAGCTTTCAAAGATGCACCGGGTAATTGAAAATTCATTAGGTTATGAAGTTAGTGAAACTTTGTTAGTGATTGATGCGACTACTGGTCAAAATGGAATTAGACAAGCTGAAGTATTTAAAGAAGCAACTAACGTTACTGGAATTATTTTAACTAAATTAGATGGAACTGCTAAAGGTGGAATCGTTTTAGCGATTAGACACTTATATAATTTACCAATTAAATATGTTGGATTTGGAGAAAAGATTGATGATTTAGTCCCGTTTGATATTGAGAATTATATTTACGGACTATTTAGAAATTTCTTTAAGGAGTAAAAGTGGAATTATTAAAATATGAAAAATTAAATCGACTTTTTTCACATTATCATAATCTTTTAACTGATAAGCAAAAAGATTATTTTAAAATGTACTACTTTAATGATTATTCATTATCAGAAATTGCTGAGATTATGAATGTTTCAAGAAATGCTGTTTATGATCAATTAAAGAGAGTGGAAGCAAAATTGCTTGAATATGAGGAAGCTTTAAAACTTGATGAAAAAAGTAACATAAGAAGAAAATATTATGACAAATATCTTAAAACTAATGATTTAAAATATTTGAATTTGTTAATAGAAATGGATGATGAAGAAGATGAATAGTTTATCAGATAGATTACAAATGGCTGTTCGCCGCTTAACTGGGCGGGGAACTTTAAATGAAAAAGATATTGATGAAATGTTAAGGGAGGTTCGCCTCTCTTTACTTGAAGCCGATGTTAACTTTAGAGTCGTTAGAAACTTTACTAATAACATTAAAGAACAAGCCTTAGGTGAAAAAATTCTAAAAGGTTTAAATCCAGGTCAACAAGTAGTTAAAATCGTCCATGAAGAATTAAAACGAATTATGGGTACCGAAGTTGAAGGTATCAATTATTTTGATAAAGGATTAACGATTGTAATGGTCGTTGGACTACAAGGTTCTGGTAAAACGACATCTATTGGGAAACTAGCTGTCCACACTAGAAAAGTAGATGGTAAAAAACCATTTATTATTGCAGCTGACGTTTATCGTCCAGCGGCAATTGATCAATTAAAAACCATTGGTAAAGAAATTGGTGTTACCGTTTATGATGAAGGACAAAAAGATCCAAGAAAAATTGTCAAAAACGGCTTAGAAGAGGCTAAAAAGGCTGGAGCAAACTTGGTAATTATTGATACCGCTGGACGTCTTCATATTGACGAAGAAATGATGCAAGAATTAGTTGATTTAAAGGAATTGACTAAACCAAATGAAATTTTATTAACCGTTGATGCGATGACTGGTCAAGATGCCGCTAATATTGCTAAAAGTTTCCATGATCAACTTGAAACAACCGGTGCTATTTTAACTAAGTTAGATGGCGACACTCGAGGTGGTGCGGCTTTATCAATTAGAGAAGTTTCGGGGATTCCGATTAAGTTTGCTTCAAGTGGTGAAAAGATGGATACTTTTGAAATATTCCATCCAGAAAGAATGGCTTCTAGAATTCTTGGAATGGGAGACGTTTTAACTTTAATTGAAAAAGCTGAAGAAGCCATTGACGAAGATGAAGCGATGTCAATGATGGAAAAATTAGCTAATGACACCTTTAACTATAACGATTTATTAAAACAATTTAAAATGATGAAACGAATGGGGTCGTTATCTAGATTACTCGGATTTATTCCAGGAATGGGAAATTTAAGAGAGGCGACACAAAATATTGATGAGAAAAAGTTTTATCAAATGGAAGTTTTAATTAAATCGATGACCGAAGAAGAAAGACGAGATACCAAACTATTAGAAAGATCAGCTTCAAGAAGAAAAAGAGTTGCGTTAGGTGCGGGAATGCAAGTGGCTGACTTAAACCGATTAAGAGATGCCCTAAAACAACTAAAAGACATGATGAAGAAAATGATGCAAATGGATGAACAATCTTTAAAGAGTGCCTCAAAAGATCCAAGTAAAATCATGAATCAAGCTCCTAAAAAACAGAAAAAAGGCAAGGGTAAGGGCAAAGGTAACTTTAGGTACCGATAAGTAATTGTCAAGAAAAATTAAAGGACCGTAAGTGTCCGGAAAATAATATTTGCAGGTTTGACTTTAAGCATTATTAATAGTATAATAATAATGCATTAAAAATTTTAAATGCTAATTGTAAAAAGTTGTCAATTATATGACCATTTGATATAATTAATTATGAGGTGAAGATGTGAAGCTAGTTAATAATACAACCTATTTAAATATTACTACCCACACGACCTCTTTATACATATTTTTTTAAATCGCAATTTTTTGCGATTTTTTTATTATAAAAAATTTTTAGCGATGAAGGAGAGTAATCATGGAGATTAGATTAGAAAATTTAACGAAAATTTTCATTGACAAACAGAAAAATGAAACAAGAGCCATTGATAATTTGAATGTGGTTATCGAATCTGGTAAATTAGTTGGACTTTTAGGGCCATCAGGATGCGGAAAATCAACTACCTTATTTGCCATTGCTGGATTGCATGATCCAACCGAAGGTCGGATTTATTTTGGTGAGGATGATGTTACTAAACTTTCACCTGATAAAAGAGGAATTGGATTAGTCTTTCAAAACTATGCCTTATATCCACATATGACAGTAAAACAAAACATTATGTTTCCGCTTGAAAACTTAATGGTTCCACGTGAAGAAGCTTTAGAAAGAACTCAAGATATTGCTAATTTAGTTGGTATTGGTGCTTTACTTGAAAGAAAACCGGCCCAACTATCAGGTGGTCAACAACAAAGAGTCGCGATCGCTAGAGCTTTAGTTAAAATGCCACGAGTTTTACTACTTGACGAACCATTATCAAACTTGGATGCTCGTTTAAGATTACACATGCGCGAAGAAATTAAAAGAATTCAAAGAGAAACAGGAATTACGACAATTTTCGTAACTCATGACCAAGAAGAAGCGATGTCAATTAGTGATCAAATCATTATTATGGAAACTGGAAAAGAAATGCAACGTGGTCGTCCACAAGATATTTATAATCATCCAAATAATATTTTCGTTGCTAAATTCTTAGGTAATCCGCCAATTAACATCTTTAGAGGACGAATTAAAAATAACTATTTATATTATGGTGATCAAAAGATTTTACCTAAAGTTGCTCCAGATGGTGAATATGATGTTGGAATTAGACCAGAAGATTTCAAAGTATCACCAACACCAAAAGATGCGATTAATATTCAAGCACTTGACGTATCAGTTATTGGTCGTGATACGATGATTCGTTTCGTTTATGGTGACTCTGAAGTAAGAGCTCTTGTTGAATCAGAATCACTTGAAAACATCACTGAAATTAATTTAACGGTTAAAGATGAAAAAATTCATCTATTTGATATTGAAA
Organism: Acholeplasmataceae bacterium; assembly: GCA_012515785.1. Classification (GTDB taxonomy): domain Bacteria; phylum Bacillota_I; class Bacilli_A; order Acholeplasmatales; family Acholeplasmataceae; genus DUQW01. Next base: position 6,365 of record JAAYXR010000004.1, read on the forward strand.
CAGGTTTAGCCCTTGCCTATATACCACAATTATCTGAAGAAGAAATTAAAATGTATGGTGATCATCATCAAATGATGTTAGCTCGTGATGCTGAACCAAAAGCTGATGAGGTTGAAGCTCAATTAGTAAATAAAAAGAAGAAAAATAAAAAATCTAACAAATAAGAGGTAATGTTATGAATGTTCTTAATCGATTAAAAACACGAATAAAAGATACATTTCATCTTATTAGTTGGAATGTAAGAAACTTTTTCAATCGCATAAAAAACGCCATTGCCAGTTTCTTCGTTTCGAAGTGGAAAAACACTAGCGTTTATAAAAAACGTATTGAAAAGAAGAAGAATAGGCGTCAAATTATTTATGATTATGCCATCCAGTTTGGAGAAGAAAGATTCTTTGATGGGGTTCACTTAAGATATGACCGAATTAGAAAACACATCAATGAAGAATTACAAACTTTAGAAAAAGGAAATCCAAAAGTTGAAGAATTATTAGCTATTAAAAAAGTATTACCAGCAACTAAAGATCAAGTAAAAAGAAGAGAAAAAGCTAAAGAAATTACGAAAAACTTATTACAAGCTGCCCTTTATTTACTTCCAGTCTTAGTTTTACTGGGAATCTTCTCATTCTATCCAATTATTAACTCATTTAGATTAGTTTTCTTAACTGGATATAACGGAATGACTGGGGAATATAAAGGTTTAACTTTATTTGGTAACTTTGCTGAAGTAATTAAAGACCCATCATTTATTATTCCATCAGCCACTACGAAATCAACCGCACTTATTAATACGGGTTTAATCGTTATTATTTCAGTGCCACTAACAATTATTATTAGTTTAGTTATTTCAGTAGCACTAGCATCAATTAAACCATTAAAAGGATTTTTCCAAACTATTTATTTCCTACCTTACGTGACTAACGCACTTGCGGTAGGGCTAGTATTTGCGTATATGTTCCAAGCCACCGGAGGATTAGTAAACCGCTTCTTAATCACATTTGGTATTGAGGGAGGTTCTTGGATTGGCGTTGGAGCACCATATTGGAAAGCGATGTTTGTGTTAATCTTGTTTAGTGTTTGGAATGGTTTAGCATTTAAGATTATGGTGTTCTTATCAGCGATTGAAAGTATTGACAAACAATACTATCAAGCCGCATCAATTGATGCGACTCCAAGATTTAAGCAATTTACTAAAATTACGGTACCATTAATTTCACCATCAATATTCTATATTTTAATTACATCGGTGATTGGTTCATTTAAGACTTATTCATCAGTGGTTGCCATCTTTGGTAACGAAGGTAAGCCACCAGGAGCTGATTATCATATGAAGACAATTGTATTCTATATTTATGATTACTTCAGTAACCCAGATAACATGCCACTAGCAGCAGCAGCTTCAATTGTCTTATTTGCAATAATTTTATTACTTACAGTGGTACAAAACGCCGTCGGTAAACGACGCGTTCATTATTAGGAGGTGGAAACATGCAATTAGCTTTAAAAAATCAAGCACAAGAACCTTCTAAGTCAGCAAAACACCACAAAAATTTAGATACATTAGGAAAAATTAAATCGATTAACTATGCAGCACTATTTATTGATCTTGCCGCAATTATTGTTTTTGCGATAATATTTATCTTAATGTTAAATGCAATTAAGATTCCACTTACTACCAATGAGATGGAACAACCTGAAGCCGTATTAGAACAATACTACCGGGTTGCCGGATTTGTTTATTCAGCACAAACCGTTAACTTAGTGGTTACAATAATGGCGATCTTCTTAATAATTAGTATTTCAGCATTTGTGGTTAACTTCAAACATATTAGAAGTCTAGATTTATATGACTATCACCGCTGGGAAGCTGGAAACCGATATGTTCATGCATTTATGTCGCTATTAACATTAAACTTTTCAAGTTTCGTTGTTAAGTTAATTGGAGCAGATTTATTGATGCGTTATGCTGAAGGAATGAATACATTCGAATGGTTAAAAATGACATTTAACCAAAAACGTGAAAAGATGAGAATTAATCGTGAAAGAAAACACGATCATGTTCCGACAGAAGAAGAACTACTTATTCGTAAAAGAGTAAGAGTACAAACTTTCGTTAAAATATTAAGATATACATTCACTTATATTTTCTTACTTCTAGTTGCCATCTTTATTATCATTCCGTTTTACTGGATGATTCTAACTAGTTTAAAAACTTATACTGAATCAAAAGCTAGTGATCCATCATTTTGGGTAGCATTTAGAGAAACTCAATGGGTTAACTGGAAATTCGTCTTTAAAAACTTAAACTTCGGTCTGTATATAAGAAATACTTTACTAGTATCAGTACTATCAACTGCAGGAACGTTAATTACGACAGTGTTTGCCGCATTTGCGTTCTCAAGAATTGATTTTAAAGGAAGAGAAGCACTATTTTCATTATTACTGATGACAATGATGATTCCTGGTGAGATTTATATGATTACTAACTATCTAACCGTATCACAAGTTGGTTTTGGTTGGATTGGTCGTGATTATCCACCAGCTGGTTTCTTTGCCGCAATGATTGTTCCGTTTATGACGAGTGTGTATTACATTTTCTTCTTAAGACAAACATTTAGACAAATTCCGGATACACTTTATAAGGCAGCAAAAATTGATGGCTGTTCAGATTTCAAATTCTTATGGAGAGTAATGATTCCAATTGCCGCACCAACTATTATTACGATTACAATTTTATCGTTACTTGGAACATGGAATGCTTATATTTGGCCAAAATTAATTACTACTCCAGGATTATACGGTGAAAAAGCTAAAAATTACTGGTTAATTTCAGTAGCCTTAAGAGAAACAAGTTTCGTTTTAGAGATGGGCGGGGACCCATTACCAATGTATAACTTACAAATTGCAGCGAGTACCATTGTAACTGTACCATTACTAATCGTATTCCTTGCACTTAAGAAATATATTATTAGAGGAGTCGGAAGATCCGGCACGAAAGGATAAAAAAAGGAAGGTAAAATATGAAGAGAAAAATTGTATTATTTATTTTGACTTTACTTGCCTCACTTGCGATTGTAGCGTGTACAGAAAAAGTTAAAGAATTAACTTTAGATAGCTCAACTCTACAATTAGAAGTGGGAGAAATTAAAGAAGTAGCAATTAATGCTACTGACGGACTTACATTAAAAGCAACTTCATCAAATCCAGCGGTTGCTACGGTAGTAATTTCTGGTTCAACATTAAAGGTAACTGGTGTTGCAAGTGGATCATCAGTCATTGAAGTTGTAGCCGAAGGGATTGAAGTTGATGGTAAACCATTAAAAGCTAGATTAAATGTGTCAGTTAAAGCTCAAGCACAAGGTGCTAGGTTTGAAGGACATACTGGTGTTTTCCTAGTTGATGTTGGTTATCCATTAGAAGATGAAATCGCAGAAGCTACTAAAAATATTAAAGCTTATGATGATGATGGTACTTTAATTCCTGCAGAAAACATTAAAATTACAGGAATTGAAACAATTGATGTAACTGCCGCTGAAGGAACAAGGTTCCAATTAGAAATTTCAGCAACTAAAAAAGATGGTACAAAATTAACGGCAGTTATTACAGTTGAAATCTTTGGTCAATCAGTTGAAGAAAGAGTTGTTATTTTTGGACCTAGCAAATTAACTTATTATATCGGTTCAGAACAACAAGGATTTGATTTACAAAAAGAATTTAGTGCTAGAAACTTAAACACTAAACAAGATGTTCCGGTTAATGTTGAATATTTAATGGGTAAAGAAATTACTTTATCAACTCCTGGTAGACACAATATCATTGTTAGTGCTACTGATGGTGATGTCAGTGCAACTAAAACTGTCGAATTATTCGTTAAACAAGCAGCTAACATTAAAGGTGAATTAAGAGGAACTTCAGTTGGTCAAGAAATCGTAATTGAATTTGGTCACGGAAACGGATCAGATATTGAAGCACTATTTAAAAAATATGCTGGTTGGTTTGAAGAAGAAATGCAATCACAAGGCCATTATGTTAAAGTTAACGTTGTTAAATTAGGTGATAACTATGACTCAGTTAGAGATAATGTTACTTCAGCGATGCAATCAGGTACCGCGATTAGCCATATTGTTCAAAACTATCCTGACCATTTAGTTGAATATCACGGATATAACAAGATTATTTCACTAACACCATATGTATTCCACCCAGTTTGGGGATTAAATCAAAATGATCCAAATGAATCATATTATGACTTAGTTCAATCATATCGTGATGAACAAAGAGTTGCCAGCTTAGAAGGAGATATTCTTTCAATGCCATTTAACAAATCAACTGAGTTTATTTTATACAACAAAGATATGTTTGATGAAGTGTTAAAAGGAGCTCCATTCCCTGAAACTTGGGAAGATTTATTTGAATTAGCACCAGCATTACGTGGACAAATCGATGCTAATATTGCTAGAATTGCTGCCGCATACACTGCACAAGGCAATAGCACTTATACCGCTGACGTTCAAGCTGCAGCTAAAGATCAATTCTATCCATTTAGCTATGATTCAACTGGTAACGCGTTTATTACTTTGACTAAAGCATGGGGTGGCCAGTATACTGCTCAAACTGGTACTAAACAACAAAAATTATTATTTGTTAATGATCAAACAAAACAGATGTTAAGATTTTTTGGTTCACACCGAACTGACTTTACCGTTCCACCAGTGTGGAATAACGCTAGATATGCGACTGACTTATTCTTAAAAGGATATTCAGCTTTCTCAGTTTCATCAACAGCTGGAGCTGATAAGAATACACCATTAATTGGAACTACTAAATTGTTTAATATTGGTGTTGCGCCAATGTTATATTCTAAATTCCACCCAGAAAATAGAAACGTAATCCAACAAGGTACTAACTTTGCGATTACTAATGAAGGTGATGAAGATCAAAGAATCGTCGCTTGGTTATTCTTAAAATTCTTAAACACTAAACGTGTATCACTAGATTACGCTTTTGAAAAAGGATATTTCCCAACTAGAAACTCTTCATTAAATAGTCAAGAATATCAAGATTTCTTAGCACTAGCGAATAATCCGATTTATACTGGAATTGCTAAAGCAGAAGCTGATAAGATTATGAGAGCCAAAGCAGCGACTATTTATCTAGAACAAAAAGACTTCATGGTATTTGATTTACCATTTAAAGGATCATCAGGAGTTAGACAAAAAGTTGGTCCAGCATTCCAAGACGTAATTTTAGCGTTACCAACTGATGATTTAGAAGCTAAAATTGAAGCGGCCTTAACAAACGCTTATAACGAATCATTAAGATTAGTTTCAGATGACTAATTTTAGATAAAAATTTTGAAAACATATAAACAAAAAAATAAGGAGGTTAATATGTCAAAATTTAGAAAAATATTTTTTGCATTAGCATTGTTATTTGCAGGAATCTTTGTCTTAACAGCATGTGACAAAGTTGACTTAGAAAAAGCAAAAACAGCGCTAGAAATCAAGTATGTCGCAGGTGAAGTTGCGACCACTGTTAAATCAGATTTAACTTTACCAACATCACTTGAAGGATTCAAAGGTGTTACCATTTCTTGGGAAAGTGATAAACCAGCAGTTATTTCTAATGCCGGTAAAGTTACTAGACAAGATGCGGACACAGTTGTTACGCTCACCGCTACTTTAAAACTTGAAGGAAAAGATCCAGTTAAAAAAACATTTAAAGTAACGGTTAAAGCTAAAGAAGTAGTTATTCCAAAAGTTACTTTTAAAGTTTCCGTTCCACAAGGAACCGAAGAAGTATTCTTAATTGGTTCAATGGTTGGTGCTGACTGGCCAATTGCAGAAGCGATTGCCTTAACTAAAGGAGCTGATGGAAAATTCTCAGTAACTCTCGATTTAGCTGCAGGCGATTACGAATACAAGTATGTTTGTGCTAAAGAATGGGCTTATGTTGAAAAGAAAGCTGATGGTAGCGAACTAAGCAACCGTACTATTACTGTTAGTGCAACAATGACTCAAGAAGACGTCGTTGCTAAATGGGCTAAAGTTCCTGGTCAAGCTGAACCAACTGAACTGAAATCTCTATTAGACGAACATTATGCTCAATCAATTGCTCAATTAAACTTCTTAGTTGAAACTGAAACATTAAATTTAGTTAAAACTATTGGTGATCATACTGTTACTTGGACTTCAAATAACGAAGCCGTAATTAATGCAAAAACTGGAAAAGTTACCAGACCAGCATACACTGATGGCGCTGAAATTTTCGTTATTTTACAAGCTTCAGCTGAAGGTCAAAACAAAGTTACTTATATTGTTAAAGTTCAACAATTACCACAAACTCTAGAACAAAAATTAGATGCTGAATTAACTAGATTAACTAACTTCCCATCAAGTACTAAACCAATTCTAAAAGTTAACTTAGATTTAGCAGCATTAAAAGACGTAATGGTTGATGGTCAAAAAGTTACTGAAGCAACTTGGACATCATCATCTCCAGATCATTTAACTCATGATGGTAAATTAACTGACTTAGAATTTGAAGGCGATGTTGATGTAACGATGACAGTTACATTTACTCACGGAGGAATTACTAAGACTAAAGGTGTTGTATTTACTGTTCGCGGAGTAATGGTTTATGTTGGCTTTGAAGCGATGATTAATGGCGAAGATAAAGCTGCAAAAGGTGATATGGTCAAGATTAACGCAGGTGTATCATTATATACAGAAACTAATGATGGTTACTATTTAGTTGACTCTCTAGGTGCATTATTATTCGTTTATGGTAAAACAGGTAAACCAGCAGCTAATAAATTATTTGCTGTTAAGATGGAATATGACTTATATTATGCATCTCCACAAGGTAAGAACCCAGTTTATACTGAAATTGAAGGAGCAGCTAACACAGTTGCAGCAGCAGAAGAAATTACGATTGAAGCATTAGCTGAAAAAGCCGTACCTTCTGATGCCAATCCACTAGTTCATAAACTATATAAAGTTACTGGAGCTAAACTTCATACTTACAATAAAGACGATAACTATTCAACATTCTTAGTTCCACAAACTCATGATGATGCGACTAAGATACCTACTAAAGCAGATTCATTAATGCTTTATTATCAAACTCCAGGTGGATTAGCTAAACTTCAAGCTTTCGCACCACTAAACCAAACTTACTCGATTGACTTAGATCATATCGTGATTGTTGTTAGTGCATTTAGAACTAACAATGATATCTTTGCATTTATGTTCTTAGGTAATGTTAATAGTGAAGCAGATCTTAAGTTTGGATTAGCAACTCCAGAACAAGCTGCTAACCAAGCATTAATGGCTGCTGCTGGAAAGATTCAAAATCAAATTTTTGTTGATAGTGGTAAGTATAATCTACCTGCAACTGCAAAATATTTAGAAGCTGAATTTAACATTACATATGTAAGTGAAACTCCAACATTAGTTGATAACACTGGTAATGTTGTTTCATTCCCAACTCCAGGTACAATTGAAAATGTCACATTTAAATTATCAACTCAAACTAAAGAAGATACTCCACAAACAGTTGAATTACTTCACACAGTTAAATTAGGTAGACCAGCAACGATTAAGATTGATGAAGCATTAACTAAGACCAAAGGAACTGTTGTTGCTGTTGAAGGATATTTATTTAACGATTCAAATAAGACATATGTATTTGCTAACCCAGATTCAACTCTAGGACTTGCATTAAGATATTTTGGTTCTGATTTAGTCGCTGGTAAATGGTATTTAGTTATTGCTGAAAGAGCCGATGCTTACAAAGGATTAGAACAATTTAACTTTGTTGGTGCCGTTGAACTTTCTAAGACTGATGCTTTTGTTCCAGTTGCTTATACCGGAGAATTAACAACTGACGCATTAAAACTTGTTCAAAATCAAGTTATCTCACTTG
>JAAYXR010000156.1 GCA_012515785.1 Acholeplasmataceae bacterium
GATAAACAATAGTTTGTCCATTTCTAAAATCTGCTGTTGTAATCATATTATTACCTTCTTTCCATTCTAATTATAACTAATTTTTATTAATTGATGAAATCAAATAATCAATTCCTTCAAAATAACTAACTTCTTTCTTTCCGTAAAAGACCTTATCGACTACATCCTTAACTAAATCAACCTTTCGAAAGTCCTCTCTTTCTAAATAATTAGAAAGATGAACACTAACTTTAGGAACTCCTAAAATCTCAAGCGCATCCCTGATAGCAACACTCGTATGAGTATATCCCCCTGGATTAATTAGCAAGGCATCAAACTTATCAGCCGTTTGAATTTTATCAATGAGATCTCCCTCATGATTTGATTGATAAAATTCAAATTGACAATCAGGATATAACGTTTTAATTAGATCATTTAATTTTTCTAATGTTAGTTTACCATAATGTTTAGGATCCCGTTTTCCTAACATATTTAAATTAGGCCCATTTATTACTAATATTTTCATAATATTTTATCACCTCATTAGCAATCTCTTCATTCGTTTTTGCAGTAATATCAATCGTGATATCTGCAAAATCAAGATATTTATCCGCTCTTTTTTGATATAATTTTTCAATGCTATTATCTTTTAATAATGGTCTTGATTCTATATCTTTATCAGTTAATGTTAGTGTTTTGGGATCTATTTTTAAATAGATTACAACCCCATGAAAAAGTCTTTTATTTTCTTTTCGTTCAACGATTCCCCCACCGCATGAAATAACTCCGTCTAATTCTTCAGTTAACCCTAACACTTCAGTTTCAATGTTTCTAAAATGTGCCTCACCATACTTAATTATTATTTCTTTTGGTGAAAGTTTCTCTTCCTTTTTAATTAATTCATCGGTATCATAAAAATCTACTTCAAGTTTTTGTGAGATTATTTTACCAATTGTCGTTTTCCCGATTCCCGGAAGCCCAATTAAATATATTTTCATTTTTGTAAAAACTCCTCAATAATTTTAATACTATCATCAACCAACGAATTAGAAAGCGGATCTAATAAAATTGGATTAAATTGATTTAAAAAATAAGTTTTTTGACGTTTTGAAAACTTATAAGTAACACTTACGATTTTATCGATTGCCTCATCAAGTGTCATCTTCCCATCTAAATACAAATTAATTTCACGATATCCAATAATATCATATAGATAAATATCTTTTTCTCTTAGAGATTTAACCTCTTCAATAAATCCCGTTTCTATCATCTTATGAACTCTTCTAATCATTAAATCTTTTTGTTTGTTTCTTGGCATATCTAAATAAAGAATTAAGATATCATACAATGGTTCATTTCCACCTTGTTTTTTTGATGGTAGTTCATCATTTAAAATCATCTGATAAGCTCGATCGACTCGGCGTAGATTATCAAAATCAAGTTCAAGTTTTGGGTCTTTTTTCTTAATAAATTTAATCTTTTCTTCTGGGGAAACATCATGCTTTTTAAACTCTTCATCACTAAATTCATAATTGTATAAACTTGATTTAATATAAAAGCCACTACCACCAACAATAAACGGATATTTGATTTTATCAATAAGTTTTCTGACATCTTTTTGATAGTCATAAACCGTATAATTCACAGTTGGTAAAACATGAGATAAAAGATGATGCTTAACACCATCAGCTTCCTCTAATGTGATCTTGGCCGAGCCAATATCTAGATATTTATAAATAGCGACTGAGTCGCCATTAATGACATCAAAATTAAAATGTTTGGCAATTTTAATACTTAAGCTCGTTTTACCTGATGCGGTTGGCCCCGCTAATACAATGACCTTTTTCATTAGACAACTCGCTTAAACAATTTTTCTATATCGTAGTGACTGAGTAAAATTAAAGTTGGTCTTCCGTGCGGACAAGTATACGGAAATTCAGCATTAGATAAATCTTCGACTAATTTTAAAACTTCTTTGTGTGATAACTGGTGATTAGCTTTAACTGATGCCTTACAGCTCATTGATTTAGCCATATTATCACGGTAATCTGATAAGCTTATTTTCTTATTAAGTGATAACTGTTCAATTAAATAAATAATTGCTTCATTATACTCATCACTTCGAATCCAAGTTGGAGCTTGAATTAGATGATGGTTTGTATCAAATTTAAATCCAAATTCTAAGAGTTTATCTTTTAAGGTTTGGACTTGTTCTAGCTCACGTGTGGATAATTCTAATTCATATGGAATCAATAAATCGGTTACAGCTAATTTGATTTCACCTAATTTACGATGATAATATTCATATCTAACTCTTTCTTCGGCAGCATGCTGATCAAGTAAATATAATCCATCTTCGTTTTGAAATAGTAGATATGTTCCCGCTAACGTTCCAATGTAATCAAAGCTTGGAAGTTTTACTTTTCGTTCTTCAATTCTTTCTAATTCCTCTTCCATAAACGTTAAATCAAAAGATTCTTGTAAGTAAGATTCTTTAACTTCTTTTCTTTTAGGAAAAGTTACTTCACTTTGAGTTGGAATTACATGAGTTTTAGAAGTTAATTTATCTTTAATTGAACGTTCAATTAAATCAGATAGGAAATATTCATTTACCATTTTAACTTCAAGTTTTTGCGGATGAACATTAACATCAACTAAACTTTCATCCATAAATACTTTAACAATCGCAATCGGATATCGTCCAGTCATAATTTTGCCACTAAAACCTTTAATGACTGCTTCTTTTAATAAATAATTTTGAATATAGCGATTATTAATAAAAATATTAATATCACGTTTATTAGTTCTAGTATATTGGTGTGAAAGTAGGATAAATTCAATCTTTATTTTTTGTTGTTCCACTGTAAAACTAGTTAAGTTGTTTGCTAATCCGGCACCATAAATACTTGAGATGATGGAATAAGGATCATCTTGGCCAAATGTTTTACGAATTGATTTATTATCAATAA
>JAAYXR010000157.1 GCA_012515785.1 Acholeplasmataceae bacterium
TAGCTAAAGTTGAAAGAATGGACCGTGCTAAAGAAAAACGGATTGAATTTCATATTCATACTAAGATGAGTCCAATGGATGCGGTAACTAGTGCTGAAGATTATTTAAAAACGGCAGAAAAGTGGGGGCATAAGGCGATAGCTTTTACCGATCATAATGGTTTATATGCTTTTCCTGATATTTATAAGGCTTCAAAAGGGTTAAAGATTAAACCAATTTATGGTGTTGAAATGGAATTAGTTGATGATGACGCATTCAAAATCACTAGTGATGCACCTGATTTTAATTTAAGAGATGCCACTTATGTCGCTTTTGACATCGAAAGTACGGGCTTATCAGTTACTAATGATAAAATTATTGAAATTGGTGCGGTCAAAATGGTTCAAGGCGTTGTTACTGATCGATTCCAAACTTTTGTCAATCCGAACCGAAAACTTTCACAATTTGTAACCGATTTAACGGGAATTAAAGATGAACAATTAGTTGATGCTCCGCAAATTGAAGAAGCATTACCTAAATTCTTAGAGTTCATTAAAGGAACAGTTTTAGTAGCACATAACGCTCACTTTGACGTTGACCATATTAAACAAAATGCCTATAATTTAGGATTAGAAATTCCTAATAATCCAGTAATTGATACGCTTAATTTGGCTAGATATTTTTATTGCAACGATTTAAAGAGATTTAATTTAGATGCGGTAGCTAAATTCTTTAAGGTTGATACTTTTAATCATCACCGAGCTGATGAAGATGCTAAGGCAACTTCCGAAATATTTATGTTGATGTTACTTGATTTATATAAATTAGGTATCGAAACTTATAAAGGAATTAACGCGTATTTATCGAAAAATGAAAAATATAAACATGCGGCGTTCCCACCACATATTAATATTTTAGTTCAAAATCAAGTGGGATATAAAAACTTGTTTATATTGGTTAGTGAAGCCCTTACCACATATTATTATCAAGGGCCAAGACTATTACGTAGACTTCTTGATGAGTATCGTGAGGGATTACTTATTGGTAGTGGATGTTATGAAGGGGAGGTCTTTGAAACAGCCCTTAATAAATCAAATGATCAGCTACTTGAAGTAATGGAATATTATGACTATATTGAAGTTCAACCACCACAAGCCTATACTCATGTTGCTGAAGATATTGGTGAAAATGGAAAAGAAATAGTTAAGGCAACGATTCTTAAAATTATTAATGCCGCTAAATCATTAAATAAATTGGTAATTGCTACTGGTGATGTTCATTATTTAAATAAAGAAGATAAGATTTATCGTGACATTTATATTAATGCACCACTAATCGGTGGTGGAATTCATAAATTATTAAGAGCTAAAGAGCGTCCTGAACAACATCTCTTAACTACTGACGAGATGCTTAAAGCTTTTTCGTTTTTATCACCTGATTTAGCTTATGAGATAGTAGTTACCAATACTAATAAATTAAATGACAAAATTGAACCAGTTAAAGCATTCCCAGATGAACTATATAGTTTAGATGATGATGCGTTTAAAGATCTATTAGGAGTTAACTCAATCAATGAAGAAGTTACTAGATTAGTTAATGAAAACTTACGGGCACAATACGGACCAAACCCACATCCACTTATTTTAAAACGAGTTGAAAAAGAATTAAATAGTATCATCTCTAACCACTTCGCACCGATTTATTATATTTCATATTTACTAGTGAAAAAATCACTAGAAGATGGATATTTAGTTGGCTCACGGGGGTCAGTTGGATCAAGTTTAGTGGCCACTCTTTTGAAAATTACTGAAGTTAATCCATTGCCGCCACATTATTACTGTGAAAATCATGATTTCACAGCACTAAAACTTACGCAAAATGAAATTTTGGAGTTCGGCCAATCACGCGAACAAATGAAGTTTGAGGAAGTATTAAATAGTGTTGAATCTGGTTATGATTTACCAGATCGGAAGTGTCCGATTTGTAAAGCGCCGCTTAAAAAAGATGGACATAGTATTCCGTTTGAAACTTTCTTAGGATTTAAGGGAGATAAAATTCCTGATATTGATTTAAACTTCTCGGGAGATTATCAAGCAACGGCTCATGAGTACGTTCGCGAACTTTTAGGAGAAGATTTTACTTTTAGAGCTGGAACTATTGGAACGGTAGCTGAAAGAACGGCTTTTGGATATGTTAAAGGATTTATTGAGGCTAATGAATATGAAATTAGAGGAGCTCAAAAAGATAGACTTGCTAAAAAGCTTGAAGGCGTTAGACGTTCAACAGGGCAACATCCGGGAGGGATTGTCGTTGTTCCTAAGAGTCATTCGATTTATGATGTGACCCCAGTTCAATATCCAGCTGATGATACATCATCAACTTGGAAGACAACTCATTTTGATTATCACTCATTTGAAGATAACTTATTAAAACTTGACATTCTTGGACATGATGATCCAACGATGATTAAATTTTTAATGGATTATGTCCACGAACATCCAGAAGATTTTCCATTTTCTCGGGCTCAAGATATTCCGCTTGATGATCCTAAAGTTTATAAATTGTTCCAAGGAACTGAAGTAATTGGGATTAAAAATGGTAAAGCTCAAATAAATAGTGAGGTTGCATCATATGGAATTCCAGAATTAGGTACTCAATTTGTTCGGGAAATGCTTCAGGATACTAAACCAAATTCATTTGCGGGGTTAGTTAAAATCTCGGGATTATCACATGGAACTGACGTATGGTTAAATAACGCTATTGATTTGGTTAAAGGTACAACTGAACACGGAGCAATTCCGTTTGATGATTTAATTGGATGTCGTGATGATATTATGGTTGTTTTAATCGAAGACTATAAAATGGAACCACTTCAAGCCTTTGAGATTATGGAGTTTGTTAGACGTGGTCGTCCGTCAACTCAAAAAGCCAAATGGTTTGAATATGTAGAAATAATGAAAAAACATAATGTTCCACAGTGGTATATTGAGTCTGCTGGAAAGATTAAATACATGTTCCCGAAAGCTCATGCGACCGCTTATATTATTATGGCAATGAGAATTGCTTGGTTCAAAGTATATAAACCAGAATTATTTTATAGTGCATTTTTCTCAAAACGTGCTGTACAATTTGATTATGAAGTAATGATGGCTGGTGTCAACGCTATTAGAAATAAATTAAATCAACTTCAAGAAACATATAATCGAACCGCTAAGGAAAATGATTTAATTGTTACTTTAGGATCAGCGCTTGAAATGTTACAACGGGGATATAAATTCTTACCAGTTGATATTCACAAATCAGAAGCCAAAGATTTTGTTATTGAAAAAGATGGATTAAGAATGCCGTTTGTAACAGTTGATGGTTTAGGTGAAATTGTTGTCTTTGATATTGTTAACAGACGTGAGGAAGTACCATTTACTAGTTTAAATGACGTAAGAGAAAGAACTAGAATTAATAAGACATCATTTGATCGACTTGAGAAATACGGGGCTTTTAAAGATTTAAGTGAAGAAAAAAACATAATAAATGATGGTTTATTTGCGTTTTTGTAGTATGATAAAAAAAGTAAAAAAACATAATTATTTGAAATGAAGTAAATAATGTGATTAGCAATGGTTTATTTGCGTTATCATAACTAAAGTTATATAATATTATTGCTTAAAGGAAGTGATATTTATGAGACGAAGCTCAAACCCAGTTTTTAGAAGTTTAGAAAAACAACAAGTAGTTGTTACTGTTGATGGAGCTACTACCTTAGGTGTAGCAACAAAAACAATAGTTCTATTATTATTAACATTAGTAAGCGCTGCATTAAGCGTAGTATTCGGTTTACAAGCCGTAGCAGTTCCAGGTGGAGGAGTTCAATTTGCGATCCAACCATGGTTAATTGTAGTCATTGCATTAAGTTTAATCACATCATTTTTTAGTGTGCTAATTGCCTCATTTTTCCCAAGGGTTGCAATGCCATTTTCAATCTTATATTCATTAGGACAAGGTGCAACCTTAGGAACAATTACTGCAATAATTAACTTCTTTATTCCAGGTGCAGCAATTACTGCTTTAATTGGAATTGGTTCAGTCTTTGCGGTTATGTTACTCTTATATACTTCAAAAGCATTTAGAGTAACTAATAAATTTAGAAGATTTATGATTGGAACATTAATCGCGATAGTTGTTGCATCATTATTTAGTGGTATCTTACAGTTAGTTGCCCCTGGCCTTGGTATATTTAATAACCTCCCACTAGCAATTATCTTAACGATAGTACTAATTATCTTTGGCGCATTTATGTTAATGTTAGACTTTGACTATGCTGATCAAATCGTTCAAGCTGGATTACCAACTAATTATGAATGGGTTGCTGCATTAGGATTTATGGTAACATTAGTCTGGATTTATGTTCAAATCTTAAGACTAATAATTCTACTTGCATCAAGAAGAGACTAATTAAACTAATCTAAAAATTTGAAAGGTACCTTGCTGGTACCTTTTATTTTTAATATTTCACATTTTAATAACTTTATTATGACTTTACAATAAATATTAACATATGATATATGTTATAATATAAAAGTGAGGTAGATAACATGAAAAATCAACTTGAAAACTTAAAAAATCAAATAATTGAAGACATTAATA
>JAAYXR010000024.1 GCA_012515785.1 Acholeplasmataceae bacterium
AACTTACAAAAATTAATACGTAAGTTGCAAAAAAGAAAAAAAGCACTCCCAATTTTGGAAGTGCGACTTTTATTTTTTAAACTCCAGCTTTTTCTTTTAAAGCTAAACGAAATGATTTTAAATATGATCGATTAACTTCTAATTTTATTCCCCCCGGTAGACTTAATTCTAATTTGGAATTTAATAATGGTTTAATATATTCAATCTTATCTAAATTAACAATGACTGATTTTGAAATTCTAGTAAATCTTAAATTTGATAACATTTCTTCTAAATCAAGTAATGTATGTCTTAAATATACATCTTTAAAAAAACTATTTATTAAAATAACATCATGACCTAATGCTTCAAAATATAGACATTCCGAAGGATATACTTTTCTTTTTTCATCGTTAGTTTCTAACCAAAATTCACTTTCTTTATCAATTAGTTCATTTAACAATCTAAAAAAGGTGGCTTCGTGTTGAGAAGGAACTTGAAATAAAATATCATCTTTTAAGACTAAAGTTTCTAACTCAATATTAGCATCACTTTTTAAAAGTTCGATTAATTTTTCAGCTCTTTCCGTATTGAGCGCTAATTTAATCATAACTTCCCACCTTTATTTAAATATATTATAAACGTTATTTAGATAAATAGTTAATAAAATTAATAAGTTGCAAAAAATAAAACTTAAGTTGCATCTTTATGATTATTCTGGTAAATAATCATAATACCCATTAATGATAATTTCGTGTTGTAACCATTCAATTCTTTTTTCTAAATGGTTTCTTAAATACATATATTGTCCGTAATAAGTATCAATTTTCCACATTCTCTCTGGGTTAGACCAAACTGGTTTACCTAAAATATCCCATTTTAGGAAATTACGCTCGGCACTCGCTTTTAACCCTTCGTAAGCATGATCTAAATCTTTTAATAATTGGGGCATGATATGTTCTAAAACATACGCCAGTCTTGTTAAATATTTCTCTTTAAATGCTTCGTTATCAATTATCTTATTAAACCACGGATTATACCGATTTCGGTATAATTCATGGGTTGAATTAAAGTAATCCCCGTTACCTAACGAGATATCAAAATCCCAGTGTGGCCCCATATATAATTTGCCCTTATCAATCACTGAAAAAACGCTTGAGTATCCAATATCTACCGTTTTAAAGATTTCATGTAGAACAAAATAATCAATAAAGATATCTAAATCAATATAGTAGTCATACATCTCAGATTGAAATGAAAAATTTAAGTCTCTAATGAAGGTGTGAAGATAATCAATATGCAGAGTTACTTCTTCTGGAGTTAGTTCATCCATTGATGGGTATTTAATCACAAAATTGGCCCCTTCAGAAATCCACATGACATCTTCTTCGCCCTCTTCAAGGCAGCGCGATTCTTCCTGTTCAAGTTCAATTAAATAATCACCTACAACTAATCCTTCTTTATCATTTCGAATTTGTTCGGTTAATAAATATACTCCTTGATACTCATCATTTAAATATAGTTCAACATGTCTTGTCTCTAAGGTATAATAAGTATTTAAATATGTTGAAAGTTTATGAGCTAAATAGTTTCTTAATAATGATTTATCACCATATTCAGCTAGTAATACATAATTTTTAAGTGGCTTCATTCCTAGTAGTGGATAGCGTTCTTTCATTTTAACGCGGTATGGTTTTTTCGGAAATAAGGCCCAAGTTGAATTACCCCTTCCCCTAATTTCCATTGATAAAGGTTCAGTTTTAAATTCCCCGTCTTTCACTTCAATAGTTCCTTTGACATATGTTTCTTTTGAATCAATTACTT
>JAAYXR010000025.1 GCA_012515785.1 Acholeplasmataceae bacterium
CCAACTAATTTATCTTTCATTTCGATTAAAGTTTGTGCTAAAACCATTAAATAAGCGGTATGACCATCATGGGCACATGAGTGCATTACTCCTGGATTTTTTGAACGATATTCAAAAGTATTTTCTTCTTCAATTGGCAGTGCATCAAAATCCGCTCTTAAAGCGATAGTTTTACCTGGTTTTTTCGTGTCAATTGTGACCACTACGCCGTAACCACCAACATTAGTTTTAACATCGACCCCTTTATTTTTATAAAAATTGGCAATATATTTAGAGGTTTCTTTTTCTTCAAATGATAACTCTGGATACATATGAAGATGACGTCTAATTTCAACCATTTTTTCATATTTTTGATCTAACTTTTCAAATAATGCTTTAACTAACATAAAAATCTCTTTGTAAATAAAATAAATACTAGTAATATTATACAACTATCATCAAATAAATATTATAAATAAACAAATTAGTCATATACATAAAGTGTTTATTTTTTGATGACTAATTGTTTTAATTTTTTATCTAATTCTGGAAAATATTTTTTAAAATTACTGGCCGGCGTAATTCATCTAAAAAAGCGTGGCGTGAAGCTCCAGTTAAAACTAATTCATTGTTTTTTACATTCGTCATGACGTATCCAATCGTTAATCTAACACCAGTATATTCTAATACTTGAACTTCAATTGCAACTTCATCACCAAAAGTAGTTGGCGATTTATATTCGCATTCTACTGATAATACCGGAGAGATGATTCCATCATCTTCCATCTTCCGATAACCATGACCGAGCTGTTCTAAAAAATGAAGTCTTGCTTCTTCCATCCATCTAATATAATTAGAATGGTGCACCATTCCCATTTTATCGGTTTCAAAATAAAAAACTTTGTGGATATATTTTTCCATATTTAATCACCCATTATCATTATATCATTTAATTTAGTTATTCATTTATTTTCAAAATATGTGAAAAATTGGAATACAAAGCCAACAAAACTTAATAATTTTATATATATGTTAAAATAATTTTAAGAATATATCACAAATTTATGAGATTGGAATGATACCTTTTATGAAAACAATTACTGAATTACTTAATATTAAATATCCCATTTTACAAGGAGCGATGGCCAATATTTCTACTCACACATTAGTTGCGGCCGTTTCAAATGCTGGTGGCTTAGGAGTTTTGGCAACTGGATTTAATGAACCAGAGTGGGTTAGAGATGAAATTAGAAAAATTAAACAATTAACTGATAAACCGTTTGGAGTAAACTTATATATGTTTAGCCCTCATATTAAGGAATTAGCTAAGTTGGTTATTGAAGAAGGGGTAAAAATCTTAACTACTGGAGCTGGAAACCCGCAACCATATATGAAAGAGTGGAAAGATGCGGGAATTAAAGTCATTCCGGTTATTGCAAGTGTCGCTTTAGCGGTAAGAATGGAAAGATTTGGAGCTGACGCGGTTATTTGTGAGGGCCGGGAAGCTGGTGGTCATATTGGACCATCGTCGACATTCCCACTTCTTCCGCAAGTAACTAGGGCAGTTAAAATTCCAGTAATTGCCGCTGGTGGGATTGGTAACTACCAAGGGGTGGCGGCTGCCTTGGCTTTAGGAGCTAAGGGCATTCAAGCTGGAACTATTTTCCTAGCGAGTGAAGAATGTCCAATCCATGAGAATTATAAAAATTTAGTTTTAAAAGCAAGAGATACATCAACTGTCATTACTGC
>JAAYXR010000158.1 GCA_012515785.1 Acholeplasmataceae bacterium
AAATTAATTAATGGCATAAAAAAATGACGCCAGGAAAAGCGTCAAATTAACTTTTCCTTATTGTTGGGATAACCCCCTCGTCTTAAGCACCTAATTTAATAGGTTGCTACTACCATAACGGTGACTAGCCTAGGTAGTTCTTAATAAGTATGTGTATTATATAATATTTTTTGTAAGTTTACAAGTGATATAACTTATTTAAAATTATCATAGATATTAGCGAACTCTTGATTAAATGAAATGAATCTATGAAATAGGTTTTCATCAAAGAAAACGGCAAATTCTGATTCAAAAATTTTCATCACATTTAAGTGAGTTAGTGGTCTTTTATAAGATTCTACCGCACGCATTGTGTAGTATAAATCGGCAAGTAAGATGATTTGAGATTCAAATTCTTGTTGCATTTTATTCATATCATAAACAAATGTTTGCGATAAAATTCCCTCAGTTTTACTTCTAGCAATATCTTCACATTTTTGGGCTAATTGAATTCTTTTAGAAATTGTCGCGGCAAGTTCAGTTTTTTCTCTTAAGGCAGCATACCCTCTAACTAAACTTTTATCGGAAATATCTTCAATCTCAGCATGTCTTAAATGAACTAGAGCATATTCTTTTAAATCATCTAGTTGAGCAGTTGATAATCCATTTAATTCACCTAATCGGTGAGCTAGAGTATAAACTTGACGAGCTCTTCTTTCATTGAAAAATGCTTTTGAAGAAGATAAGACTACTTTAAATAAGTCAGAAGATATCGCTTTAAAATCAGACTCAACTTCTTGACGTCTAATTTTTTCACTCAATCGTTCTTTTTGCATATATTGACCAATTGAAACATTAGCGTACAAGACTACGATATAGATAACAAAGATGATACTCCGTAATCCAATATCTACAAACATAAGTTTCATTGGCTCGCCACCAGCATTAATAATTGTAATCGAATTATGAGTGACAAAAAAGTGTAAGATGGTTAAAATAGAAAATAGAACTAACGCTCCATTTAACAAAGCTTTTTTGTCTTGATAAAGCGCTACTACAGTGATTACATAAAAGAATAAAATATAAGCAAATGTTTCTAATCCATCAACATTATGAACTTTTAAATAAAATAATGTCGCAGAAATAAATAAGTAGGCAATTGCAAAATACATCGCAATTTGCTGCTTAGAAAGTGTATCATGTTCTCCTTTATTAATTAATTTAGAAAGGAAAAAGTTAATCACTAATGTCAGTGGGAATGTCGCGATGGTGACAACCCAGTTAAAGATTTTATCGCTAGGATCAGTTGAAACAATTGATACTACTAACATTAAAAGAGAGTAGAAAATGTTTGAGATAAAAACGATGTTTTTAATAACGATATTTCTTCTTTTTAAAACTGCAACTTCATCAGTAATATCAATTCCTTCTTCAAATCCAAAGAAACGTGAAAAAAGGGATTTCCCAAAGTTGGCTAAATTAAATTTTGCTCTCTCTTTTTTACGTTTCAACTTTAATTACTCCTCTGCATCAAATAAAGTTCTGCGCTCATACTCTTTAACATGTGCTTCCGATTCATTAATAACTTGAGCGACTCTAGTTGAAGCTGCTGCGGCAATGGCGCCAACTATATCATCTAAAAATGTATGACAAGTTCCCTCTTCTTTTCCTGAATCATTTAATACTCTAACAATACCAGGCTTATTAACGTCAATATCTCCAAAGTTAGTTTGGCCAATAGTGCCATATGTACCAGCCACATCTAACCCCATAACTTCATCAACTCCAAATAATCCTAAATCATGATAAATAATGTCTTGAAGTGGTTGTGGCAACATCTTTTTTTCAGCTAATACGTCAATGGCAATTGATAATTGTAGATAGTGAAAAACGTCTCTTAATGATAAAAGTTTTTCAACTGATTCAATGCATATTTTAAAATCTATATCTTTTGTGTATCTTGATTGTTGATTATATGTAACAGTAGCGATATCTTCCACCGTTACACCTCTTTCATTTAACGATTTAATGTTCATTTGAAGCATTTCATCTCTTGTAAAAACTATTCTTGGCTTATTACTCATACTTATACTTCCTTTCCGAGTTTATCATATAGTTTTAATATGTTTTGACCATTTAGAAAATCTCTAGTTGGCATCACTTTTTTACCTGATGGTTGTAACTTTAAAATTTCTAAATCATAATCACCAGTCGCAACTAAAATCTTCTTATCTAAACTAGTTATAGTTCCTGGCGGCCTATTACTTATTATATCACTTTTTCTTGCTTCATATATCTTTAATATATGATTATTAATATAAGTGATTGCTCCCGGTTCATCTTGCATTGCTCTGATGTGGGCTTCAATCTTAGTTGCTGATAATGACCAATCAATGATTTGATCCGAAAAAGTTATGTTATAAGCAAACGTTACTTTTGACTCATCTTGTTCAACTGGTGGATATTTTTTTGGATTTTCCAAATACTTTAAAATCATCTCAGTACCTAGTATACTCAGTTTTTTAGTTAGAGTAGTTGTCGTATCAATATCTTTAATTGGAATTGCTTCTTGATAATAAACAGGACCACTATCCATCTTGTACTCCATTTTCATAATCGAAATTCCTGTTTCTTTATCTAAATTAATAATACTTTTTTGAATCGGTGCACCACCACGATAAGCTGGTAAAAGTGAGGCATGTATATTTACCGAATTAACGTTTTCAATTAATCCTCTTGGTAAAATTTGACCATAAGCTGCGGTAATTAAATAATCAGGTTTTAAATCAACAATTTTTTGAAATTCATTTCTAATTTTAATTGGTTGAAAAACTTCAATTTCATATTTTAATGCAACCTCTTTAACTGGTGGTGGTGTTAAAATTCTTTTTCTGCCAACCGGTTTATCAGGTTGGGTCACAACTAAAATAACATCATGTTTTTCAATTAAATTTTTTAAGATAGGTACCGAAAACTCAGGAGTACCCATAAATACTATTCTCATAAAATCCCTCTATTCTAAATCGATAAATGGAGTAAATATAACTCTTATGTTTTCTCCATTATTTTCTTTTAATATTTTTATAATTTGATTAACTTCATCTTGATTATGTTTAATTGTCAACTTAAATCGATATTCTGAACCTCGTTTTAAAATTAACGCTTGAGTTGGACCAAGAGTATTAAAACCACTGTTTTCTAACCTATTTTTCAACATATATGATTCTTGATAAGTTTTTAAATATCCTATTCCAGAAACAATAATTTGACTCATATTTACATATGGCGGATAATTAGCTGTTTTTCTAGAAGCTAAAGCTTTATTGTAAAAATACATATAATCTTTATCAAGACTCTCTATTGCAT
>JAAYXR010000159.1 GCA_012515785.1 Acholeplasmataceae bacterium
ATATAAACGATAAATACTTACCAGTTTCTAACATTTTGGTTAAAATTCCATTTTTACCAACTAAATGGTCTTGACCAACGACCTCACTAAATTCAGTTGGTCTTAATCGATACGCTAATGGTTTCATTCTTATCACCCAAACTTATTATAGCATTTAGGAGCAAAAAATATATAACCTATGTAAATAATCTTCTCGTTTAAATTAAGTGTTGCTGATTTTTATTGTTAAGCTAAAGCATAAATGTTATTTCTTTTGTTTTATAACGATAATTAATAAACTAAAATTGTTTTAGAATATGAATTTTTCATTAATTTCAGTAAAATTATCATTATATTTTAGTGGCAATAGTTGAGTTAAACAAAGCTTAAATAATACAAACACCTTTAAAAAAATTATTTTAAATGAAGAAAAAGTAAAAAAGTAAACAATAAAAGTAAAAAAAGGTGAATAGGATTGAAAAAGTTAAGTTTAGGGATTAATATGTGGTTGAACGAGGAGGTAATTTTTATGTTTAAGAAAAGTAACAATCGTGGTTTATTTTATTTTCATTTTTACGAAAGTACTAGAAAAATTGGAATATTTTTATCAATTTTTATTTTATTACTAGGTTCTGTTTTACCATCAATTGGAGTTATTTTCGCAAAAACTGAAAATGACGGAAATGAATCTTTTTTATTGGAAAATATGGAGTCTACTGAAAGGGAAGACATCAAAATTATACGAGAAGATATTTCAAAAAGAAGCGAAAGCACAAAACATTTTGTAAAGTCTGATGGCTCCTATGAAATGGTTATGTATGGGGAAAGAATACATTATTTTGATGGTAGACAATACGAAGAAATAGATAATACATTAATTGAGGAAAACAATAGAATAGTAAATAAATGTAATGATTTAAAAGTGAATTTTCCGAAAATCTTAGACGAAACCCAAGACATTACATTATCATATAAAGATGCAAAGATTAAATATACTATTGAAAATATTAATAGCACAAAATCATCAATTGAGAATAAACAAATTGTTTCCGAATCAATTTATGAAATTAATCAAAACATTAATAAAATCAAATATAAAAATATTTTTAAAAGTACCAATTTAATATATCAAATATTAAATAATGGAATTAAAGAAGACATTGTTTTATTAAAATATGTTAAAAATTTTTCAATGTCTTTTTTATTTTCTTTTGAAAATTTAGATGTTACAAAAGATTCATCCGGACTTCAGATAATTACAAATGACGATAGGAAGTTCATTTTTGAACCTCTTTATATGTATGGTGATGACGGTGATATTTCATATGATATAAAGCAAGAATGGGTTGAAGTTGAAAAAAATATTTACAGACTTTTAATAGAACCAAATGATGAGTTTTTACAAAAAGCAAAATATCCCCTAGTTATTGACCCAAGTTTAACATTAGAAACTGAAAATTTAGTGCATGATACATTTGTTGATAGTAGAATGCCAAATAATAATTTTGCTCATGGTCAAGTTATGAATCTTACCGAAAGTTCAAATCAAATATGTCGAGGACTTATTAATTTTAAATTACCAGAGGAATTAAAAAAACAAGTTGTAACCTATGCAAAATTAGAATTAAAAAGAAATAATAATGTTGCATTCGAAAATAATATTATTCGAGTTTATGAAAACACACAATTGTTTTCAGCATATGATGTAAAATGGAATACAAAGCCAAGTTATGGCGATAATTTAGACTATCAAAAAATCGATAACAAAGTAACAATGACATTTGATGTTACAAAAGCTATAAAAAAATGGCACAATACTATTCTTGGAGATATTGAAATACCTGGTTTTACACTTACATCTACCGGTAATAATAACGAAACCGTTAGTTTTTATCAACATGGTTTTAATAGAATTGGCCCTAAAATTATAATAGGCTATGAAACACCGGCGGGGATTAAAAATTATTGGACATACACAACACAAGATATAGGTATTGCTGGTAAGGGGTTAATAACCGACTATACTGGTAATTTAACTTTTATAAGAAATGATTTTTCCATTAATAGTCTATCTCTAGATTTTTATTATTCAAATTATACAAAAAATAACAATAATGGATATGGATATGGTTGGCTACCTAATTATGATATTAAAATTAGTACAACTTCAAGTGGGAAACAAATCATATATCCTGATGGGAAAAAAGAAGAATATGTATGGCATAGTTCAAGCACAAGCAATTATGCCTCTATTACCGTATATAAATCTTTAAATAATCCGGCCAGTGTATTAACTTATATTAATGCCGCCGGTGGTTATTATTCAATTGAACTCACAACAGATTTAAGTCCAACATTATTCTTTAATTCGTCTGGATATTTAATTCGTATAGAAGATATCAAGACAAGTAATAAGATAGAAGTTACTAGGGATGCCAATAATAACAATCGAATTACTTCAATTAATGATAAGTTTGACAACAAAATAGATTTTTATTGGTCAGGTAATCAATTATTTAAATCAGAATTGAAACTCAAAAATGGCAATTCACATAATATTGTAGAAGAAAAAAACTATCAATATTCATCTGATAAACTTCTTGAAGTATCAGCAACATATAAATATGAAAACAATCAAACATCTAGCACTAAAAATATTTGTTATACCTATAACCAAGACAATTCGTTATTAAGTGCATCTAATGATATGAATCAAAAAAAGGTCACTTATGATTACGCTAATAATAAAGTTTTTGATGTTGTGTTAACGATAAATGACTTAAATGTAGGCACATATTCGATATCTTATGGAAATAATAAAACCATTTATCAAGATTACTTAGGTGAGGAAGCAATTTATTACTTTGATAATTTTGGACACACTATTAATATTTTTGACAATGATGGAAATATTCTAGGGAGAAAATATGATACTAACCATAATATTATAGAAGATTATACTGTTTATAAAAGAACTGTTAATAAAATTGAAAATCATGGTTTTGAATATGAATTTGGGTGGACATATTCATCAAATAATGTTGAGACTTGTGATGAGTCTTTATACGGAATACGCGGTTTAAAAATAAGTAAAACTAACAGTTATAATGAATACGCTTCGCAAACAATTAATCTTTCTACAGGATATTACACGTTAGAGGGTTATATAAAATCTAATGGTGGAACCGGATCGATGGAGGTTACAGGAGGAGCTGTTACTCTTAATAATCCTAGTCCAGTAACGAGTGGTAATTGGACGAAATTTGTTTATCAATTTAGAGTTGATTGTACTATAGATGTTGCCATAGTACTGAAAAACACTACTATAGGTACATCGTATTTTGATAACATTCAAATTTACGAAGGTTTTGTAAATACTGAATATAATATGCTAACAGATAGTTCTTTTGAAAATGATGGTGAAGAATGGGAGTTAAATGGAAATGGTACATGCGAAATAAATGGCCCCGATTATTTGGGGAAAAAAGCAGCATATATTGATGGCTCTCCGTTAACAATAAAAACTATTTCGCAGTCATTTCAAATTGGCGAAGATGAAGTTACAACATTCAGTGTTGGAGGATATGCAAAAGCCAATGCTAGTGCCTCTCAGTCACTTTATTTAAATGGTGAACCTATGACCAGTGAAGGTATGTTCGGCATAATTGTCGAAACAAAATACTGGTCAGAATCCTTTAATTCATTTAGAACTGAAAAAGAATATATTCCTTTTAATCCCAACATTACCGATTGGCAATTTCAAGGGAAAACATTCTGTTATGACAATATACATAAATTAACAATAACGTTAGTGTATAGAGGAGATGGAAGAGCCTATTTTGATGATATTAGATTACATAAAGAATCCATGGGTAATCAATATGGATATAATAACAAAAATCAGTTAGTAACTTTTTTTGGTTCATGGGGACATAAAATAATATGTAGAGATGATAATGGAAATATCGTCGAAATTGAAACCCAAAAAGGAGCAGATGTAGATGTAACCGAGTATCAATATGAAAATAACCGATTGGTAGAAACAAGCAAACAAGGAAACTATCTTCCTGGAGAAACATATAATATTAAAGAACTATTTACATATAACCAATTTGGCAATTTAACATTAAGTAAAATAGAAGGCAGAGATAGCTCAAATAATTTAAAATGGTTCTCCCAGTCAACCACATATACTACGGATAATCAATTTGTTGAGTCTGTGAAAGATGAATTTGGCAATCAAACAAGTTATCAATATGAAAATGGACTTTTAAAAACTATTACTGATTCTTTAGGTTTAACAACAACGTACACTCATAATAATTATGGTCAAATTACCAGTGTAACCGAATCTAAAGGTAGTGAATCACAAACCAATAACATCGTATATGACCAACATGGCAAACTAATTAAATTAGTTCAAGATAATTTAGTTTATCAATACGAATATAATTCATTAAACCAAGTAATAAAAGTTACGGTTGATAATCAGGTTATTATTGAAAATGAATACGTTATCAAAGAAAATGCTAACGAATCTTTTTATACTGGTATGATTAAAAAGCAACAATATCAAAATGGAACAACAATTCATTTCAATTATAATGATGAAAATCAATTAATTCAAATCAAAATAGGAAATAATGTTTACTATGAATATGAATATGATCACAAAGGTAATTTGGCTGTATATAAGGACATTATCAACAGTAATATTTATTTTTATTCATACAATGAAGATGGAAAATTACTTCAAATCATTGATCAAAGCAATAATAAAATAAATTTTACTTATGATAGTTTGGGTAATGTTGATAAAATTTCTTATGATTTGGGTTCAAATAAAAGAAGTGTCAATTACCATTATCATCAAACAACAGGAGAATATAATTACACAATTTATGAAGTTGGCAGTAATAATGTTATAGTTGATTATGATCACAATGACCCACTCAGAAGATTAAAAGAAATTGTCCTAACATATAATCAATTAAATATAACTAAAAAAATAGTTTATGATGATACTGAAGTCGATATCGAGATGGGAAATACTACTAATAGGATTTTTAGTGAACAAATTATTATTTCCTATAATGGAGTTAAAGATAATGAAACCCATACATACACTTATGATGCTGGTCATAATATAAAATCAATCGAAATTAAAGATGGGAATGGTAATGTTATAAAAAGAAAAACATACACATATGATTATTTTAATAGATTAATATCAGAGAATATTTTTAGTTATGGTACTTATAGTACTTATGTAATGTATGGTTACACATATGATAATCGATCAAATATCATAAGAAAAAATAAATATTTGCCTGGAGCATATTTTCTTCCAGAACTTGATAGTCATGAATTATATACATACAATAACAAAAATCAATTACTGACTCGTGTGTTCTACCAACAAAACAATTTAAAAGAAACTTGGAATTATGAATATGATTCTATAGGTAACATAATAAGCGAAACACCCGTTAATGAACCTGTTTCCTATCAATATATTTGGGAAGGAAACAAGTTAAAACAAGTCATAATTCCTCAAGTAGATGATGGTTATTATTACAAGTATAATGATGAAGGCATTAGAGTTTATAAAAATGTTTTTGGAACACATTATTATTATACTATACTGGGAGATAAAGTTTTAAAAGAAACCTGGAGTAATAATACCATTTTATATACATATGATGTCGATGGTTCATTAATTAGTTTTAACTATAACGATACAGAATACTTCTATGTAAAAAACATGTTAAATGATATAATTAAGATAACAGATAGTAATGGTAATGTTTTAGTAACATATGATTATGATGCCTACGGCAACATCATAAAAACCACTGATACAAGTGGTATTAACTTAAGTAATATCAATCCGTACAGGTATCGAAGTTACAGGTATGATACTGAAACAGGATACTATTATTTAAACCAAAGATACTACGATCCTACAACAGCAAGATTCATTAGTCAAGATGATACAGGATTTTTAAATCCTAGTGATTCAAGAGGAATGAATTTATATGCATACTGCATGAATAATCCAGTAATGTATG
>JAAYXR010000178.1 GCA_012515785.1 Acholeplasmataceae bacterium
AGAGAAAAATGAAAGAAACGATAAAGGGAACTTATTATTTAAATTTAGCGGGTCATTTATTTTTGTTTTTTTGTGGAATCGGTTTTGCAATTTTTATTTTTATTAACCGCGTAGAATTTATAAATATAAATATATTTGGAAAAATTGGTGGTATTATCTTTGTCATTTTTATTCTTATCGGATTGATAATATTAATTATTTTATCATTAAAGGAAGTAATTAAATTAATGAAGGATTATAAATCAATTAAAGCAAATAAATACATTACAATTATAGGAAAAGTAATAAAGTTTAGACGAAATAGAGATCCTGAAACGGGGTTGCAAATGAATAATCGTCCTATTGTGCTGGTTAAAGATACTAATGAAAAAATTGAACTTTTTACACATTCGATCTTGCGTGTTGGTCATTCTTATATATTTAATTATTTGAAGAACAGCAAGATTGCTGAAGCTGTTGAGGAGTGTATTGAATAAATTTATAATCATTATTCAGTATATTATTTAAAAAGTAGAGTTTGCTTATATAATAGTTTTAAAAATTTCTTATACTTAAATGGTAATTTAATATATAATAAATAAAAATATAAAACCCTAATATAGAATAACGAAAGGAGATATATACTCAACCTATGCCATTTTTCACATAATAGAGTATACAAAATAAAATGAAAGAAACAATAAAAAAAACTTATTATTTTTCATTATTAGTTTATTTGTTCATATTTTTGTGTAGCTTCGTTTTCGCGGCACTTTTTTTTATTAATCGTATTGATTTTATACGTGTTCATGAGAAAATTGAGGGTATCATACTTATTATTTTTATTCTTATAGGATTGATAATATTAACAATCTTTTCATTAAAGGAATTAATTAAATTAATGATGGATTATAAGGCTGTTAAAGCGAAAAAATATATTGAAATCACGGGGAAAGTATTAGAGTATAAAAGAAATAGAAATCTTGTAATGGCAGCGCAAATGTATAAAATTATTGTGTTTGTTAAAGATACTAATGAAACAATTCAACTGTTTACATATTCGGTTGTGCGTGTTGGCCAATCATATAAATTCAATTATTTGAAGAACAGCAAGATTGCTGAGGCTGTTGGAAAATATATTGAATAAATTACAATTTACTTATCCAATAAAAATTAATAGGCGATTTGACTCAAAAACAAATCGCCTATTTTTAAAAATATAGTTATAATATTATAATTTTATAATTAAGATAAGAAACATAAAAAATAGCACATATTTGGATTATGACTAAAAAAACACTAATATTATTAGTGAATAAAACCTTAATGCTCCTCTATAACTTGAATATAATGAGAAAATAGGTTAAAATATAAGGTGTATTTTATATTTTATAAGGGGGATAAAAACATGAAAAAAACATTCGATTTTAAAAAATATATCGCAACGATTCCAGGTTTTCCGAAAGAAGGAATTTTATTTCGTGATATTACGCCATTAATGCTAGACGGAGTTGCTTTTAAAAGAGCAGTTTCAGAAATGGTCGAATTTGCAAAAATTGTCGGAGCTGAAGTAATCGTTGGACCTGAAGCTAGAGGCTTCATTTTTGGTTGCCCAGTTGCTAATGAACTTGAAATTGGATTTGCTCCAGTTAGAAAACCAGGCAAATTACCAAGAGAAACAATTACTGTGTCTTATGATTTAGAATATGGTTCAAATGAACTATCACTTCATAGTGATGCCGTAAAACCAGGTCAAAGAGTTTTAATTATTGATGACTTGTTAGCTACTGGTGGCACAGTTAAGGCAACTGTTGAATTAGTTAGAAAATTAGGAGGCCGCGTTGTTGGAGCCGCTTTTTTAATTGAACTTGAAGACTTAAAAGGTCGCGAATTATTAAAAGATATTCCAATTCTTACTTTAATGAGCTATTAAAAAAGGAGTGAACTAGATGACCCAAAGCCCACCACTCTTAAGAGCATTAGAAAAAATATTTTCAACATACATTAAAAAGCCAGAAGATGTCGAAATGATTCGTAAGGCTTATTTTTGGGCTGAAAAATATCACGAGGGACAACTAAGAAAAGGTGGAGATCCTTATATCACTCATCCGGTTGCTGTAGCAACCATTTTAGCTGAATTACATGCTGGACCAGTTACCTTATCAGCAGCTTTGCTGCATGATACGGTTGAGGATACTGATTTATCACTTGAAGATAT
>JAAYXR010000166.1 GCA_012515785.1 Acholeplasmataceae bacterium
GAACAACTTTACCTTTAGCATCAGTAATTGCTAAAATTGAATATTGAATTGTATAGTTTCTACCTTCGTCATCATCTGTTGTTTCTGTAGTATATCCTGGTAATGAAATTAAATATTCTTTACTAAACGCTACTGCGTAATTATTTAGCGCCCCTACTCCACTTGAAAGATCCCATCGATAATCATCTAATGTGACTGGGTATTTTTCGTTGCCAATGACAACATACATTGGTTCTGGTTCTGGTTCTGGTTCAATAAATTCGGGGCCAAAGGTAACTTTAAAGCCTTCGGCAAATGGATTAATTGGCAGTTTATTCCATTCTGCAAATGGAACATCATATATATATGCTGTCTTGAATAAACTTGGTGTTAATCCTAATAGATGCTTATAACCAAATTTCATAGCGTTTGACCAACCTAAGTCATCGCCTGGAGTTCCAGTCGCAAGGACATAGACAAATCCGCCTTCAGGAATTAAAGCATTAAGACCAACTTCTAAGTTATTTCTATTAAAGGCATTTGCGGCATCTGCTACAATCTTACCTTCAGCATCAACAGTTAATTGAATACCTGCTTGATTTGCGGTCCAACCTTGATATAATCTAACGGCAACTACTTTACCATCAGCATCAGTAACAAATAAGGCCGCATTAGCTAATTTATAATTGCTGTTTCCATCATAACCATCAGCATCAACCACAGCAGCAATTGGTTGCCACTCTTCTTTAGTGAATTGATATATTGCATGTTCTGCATAAGCGATATTCTTTTCGAAATCATATCCATAAATTAGTTTGAATGATGCTTCTCCGTTAATGGTTAAAAACGCTGGTGGTTGAATATATTCAGAACCAAAAGTAACTGTGTAACCTTCGGCAAAAGGATTTACCGGTGGGTTAGCCCAATTGGTAAATTGATTGCCATCTAAGTCATATGCTGTATTAAATAAGCTTGGTCTTAATCCTAATAAATATCTATAACCGTCTTTCATCGCTTCAGACCAGCCTTCATCTTCAGCTGGAGTTCCATTTACTAGAATATAGACAAATCCATCGTCTGGAATTAGTGCGTTAAGACCAATTTCTAAATTATTTCGATTGAAGGCATCGGTTTTATCAACTACAATCTTACCGTCAGCATCAACAGTTAATTGAATTCCAGCTTGGTTTGCAGTCCAACCCTGATATAATCTAACGGCAACTACTTTACCATCAGCATCGGTAACAAATAATGCAACGTTAGCTAATTTATAATTGCTATTTACATCATAACCGTCAGCATCAACAATCGCAGCAATTGGTTGCCAATCTTCTTTAGTAAATTGATAGATTCCATGTTTAGCATAGGCAATGTTAGTAGCAAAATCAAATCCATGGATTAGTTCAAATGAAGCTTCTCCGTTAAATGTTACATAAACTGGTGCTAATTCAGATTCTTTTAGAAGTAAAATTTTGAATCCATCAATAAATGGATTAACAGTCATATTATCAACGCCGCCAGTGTCAGCATTCGCATAACCAGTGCCACCAACATCAGCAAATCCAGTTAAATGTAAACAACCCCAAGCTCTAATCGCGTTTCCTGGAGCAGTTGAATTTTGGAATAAGACAACAAATCCACCGTCTGGAATATCAGCAACAATATCTTTTTGCATTGTTTCAGCAGTAAATAAGCCTTCAGTTGCTA
>JAAYXR010000160.1 GCA_012515785.1 Acholeplasmataceae bacterium
GCAGCAGTATAAGCTAATTTATATTTTGAATCAATTTGTTTCAATAGATCGTCTATTGAAGGATATCTCATACCATCTTTATTTCTCATTTTATTTACCCTCCATTAATTCTACATATTTATGAATCGTTCTTTCGGTTCTCGCATGTTCCGCTCTAATAATTGCCATAATTCTATCAGCAGCATTGTTAACTTCATCATTAACAACTATATAATCATATTTGTAAGCTAGTAAGTATTCTTTTTCAGCTTTGTCAATTCTTTCTTGTAGTTCATCAGCACATTCAGTACCCCTAGATTTCAAGCGATTAATTAACGCTTCTTTTGAAGGCGGAACTAAAAAAATGAAAACTGCATCTTTCATTTGACGTCTTACTTGTAAAGCACCGTCAACTTCTATTTCTAAGACTACTTGCATTCCTTCGTCTAATAATTCTTCAACTTTTTCTCTTGGGGTTCCGTAGTAGTTCCCAACAAAATTAGCCCACTCTAAAAACTCACCGTTTTTAATTTTCTCTTCAAAGGTTTCTTTGGTGACAAAATAGTAATCCACGCCTTCTTTTTCACCATTGCGTGGTTTTCTTGTTGTCATAGAAATTGAATAAACTAAATCTTGTCCAGGCATGTCGAATAAAGCTTTTCTAACAGAGCTTTTTCCAACACCAGATGGACCTGATATAACAATTAATAACCCGCGCTCATTTAGCTTCATTTGATACCTCCCTTAAATGTATTTATTATATTATAATATAATTATTTCAAACTGACAAGAAAAAAAGAAAAAATAGCGCTTTCAATGGCTTTAAAGGGCTATATCTACGAGTTTTTATATTTTTATCCTAATAAATTATTAATAATAATTTTAGATGTTTTTAATCTTTTTGATAAAACTAATCGAATCATTAGTATATTTTTCTTGACATATTTAACTCGTTTTGATAATCTATATAGGCATATCTTGTGGACGTAATATAACGGTTATTATACGTGCTTGCCAAGCATGAAATGGGGGTTCGATTCCCCTCGTCCGCTCCATTTGATTTTTAAGACCCTCAGGGTCTTTTTTTATTTTTAATTCATGATATAATAATCTTAGGTGGTAGCAATGATTAGAAAAGGAACAATTAAAGATCAAAACGATATTTTATCCATCTATGATGATGCTAAAGCTTTTATTAGATCCTATAATTCTCCACAATGGCAAGACGGTTACCCTAATATAAATACTTTTAATGATGATTTAAAAAACAATCGGCTATATGTCTATGAAATCGATGGTAAGGTCGTGGCTTGCGCCTCATTTTACAACTATGAAAAAGATTATGAAGAAATTTTTGATGGCAACTGGTTAACTGATGGTTCTAGCTATATGGCAGTTCACACTATTGCTACTCTTAATAGTTACCGCGGAAAAGGAATTGTCAAACAATTCTTTACGTATCTATTTCAAAACTTTGATGCCTCTTCGATTAGAATTGATACTCATGAATTAAATACTCCCATGATAAAAATGTTAACGAAAAATGGTTTTCAATATTGCGGCATTGTTTATTTAGGTGAACATAAAGATAAAAAAAGATTAGCTTTTGAAAGGTTGAAATGATGAAACATTTAAAAAAGATTAATTATTTAATATTAATATTAATTGGATTTATGATTGGGATAATTGTAGCTGCATCAATTCATAATCACGATATAAAAAACATTTGGTGGGCCCATATAATCGTAGTTTTTGTTGCGATTCTCTTATCACTAACAATTCATGAACTTACCCACGCCTTTGTTTTTAGTATTAATAAAATTAAAATTAAAGCTGTTTACCTATTTATGTTTATGTTCATTAGAAAAGGCAAAATTTTTAAAATTAAAGTGAATCCCAAATTATTAATTCTTGGCGGTGGTTTAGTAGTCCCACTACTTCCACCAATAACTAACGATGAAGAATTTAAGGAAGTTGGTAATAAATTTGCTAAATCATTAATCGCTGCACCAATTGCCTCAATTGTTTTTGGATTTTTAACATTTGTGGTATTTTTACTATTGCTATTCTTATCTAATAATTTGATTTTGATTAGCATAATGATGACAGCCACTATCGTTATTTTAATTTTAACAATATTAGTAATTCTTGCTTCTAGCGGTGCTAATGAACATGCAGCCGGTGATTTTGTTGCCTATAAAAAAGTTAAGGAAGAACCAGATTATCTTTTACAAGTAGTTTCATCTTATATGATGTTCAACCCAGAGGCTTATGAGTTAAGTAAAGATTATCTATTAGACAAAAAAGTTAATTATCTTTTAAGTCGGCCTCTGCAATATAACTTAGAAACTTATGCCTATCTCATTGATTATCTAGAAAATGTTGTCTATGAAGATGGTGAAAAAAACTTCAGTTTAGATAACAAGATTTTTTCACTTAATA
>JAAYXR010000164.1 GCA_012515785.1 Acholeplasmataceae bacterium
ATTAAGGTGTCAATATATGGACGCATTTCTTCAATTCCTTTAATCGCATTTTTCATTCTTGTTGGCCCTTCTATTTGGAAAGGTTTAGTTACAATTCCAACAGTTAGTGCTCCTAATTCTTTAGCGATTCTAGAAACTACTGGTGCCGCACCTGTTCCAGTACCGCCACCCATTCCAGCCGTGATAAAAATCATATCAGCACCTGATAAGACTTTTTTAATTTGTTCTTCTGACTCTAAGGCTGCGTCACGACCAATTTCTGGTTTTTGTCCCGCACCTAATCCTTTGGTTAATCGTTTACCAATTACGATTCTTTCTTGAGCGTGAGAATACAGCAAGTCTTGTTGATCGGTGTTAATTGCGACATATGATACACCCTTAACATCGTTTTCGATCATCCGATTAACTGCGTTCCCCCCACCACCACCAACACCTACTACCTTTATGTTAGGTTTTAGGCTGTCATCAAAGTTATTGTCTTCAAATTCATTATCATAATCTCGAAATGTCATATTCTACCACTCCTACGTTTATATAGTTTACTATATTTTATTAGTAAAATAAAATATTAAATGTAAAATTTGTTAATAATTAGTGTTTTTATAGAAATCTTTACGAAAATCAAGAAGTCTATCTTCTTTAATGGCTTTTCTGATTTCAACCATTAAATGTTTAATGTAAAGTAAATTTTGATATGTAATAATCCTTGATGCGAGAATTTCACTCTCTCTAAATAAGTGTCTCACATAACTTTTTGTATATTTAGAAATCGGACTTTCGATGTTTGGATCAAGTGATGACATATCAAATTTATATTCTAATTTTTTAATGTTATATTTACCAGTTGTTGATAAAACCATTCCATGTCTTGCGTTTCTTGTCGGCAATACACAGTCAAACATATCAATGCCTCTAATAACTCCTTCAACCAAATCTTCAGGAGAACCAACGCCCATTAAATATCTTGGTTTATCAAATGGTAAAATATCATTTAAAAATTTAGTAATTCGATGCATTTCCTCTTTTGGTTCACCAACAGATAAACCGCCAATTGAATAACCATCAAAATCAATTTTAATTAATTCTTCAGCTGAATGGCGCCTTAAATCTTCATAAAGTCCACCTTGAACAATCCCAAATAAAGCTTGATTGGTTTTTAAGTGATCTTTTCCTCTTTTGGCCCATCTTAAGGTTCTTTCTAAAGAATTTTTTTGATATTCATAACTAGCTTTTGCTGGTGGACATTCATCAAACGACATAATAATATCAGCACCAATTGCTTCTTGAATTTCAATTGAAAGCTCAGGAGATAAAAATAACTCTTCACCACTTTTATGATGTTTAAAATAAACTCCTTCTTCCTCAATTTTACGAAGCCCAGCTAGAGAAAAGACTTGAAACCCACCACTATCAGTTAACATCGCCCCATTCCAGCGCATCATATTTTTAACTCCGTTATGGGCCTTAATTACGTCAACTCCCGGCTCTAACCATAAATGATAAGTATTTGACAAAATTAATCCTTCAGAAACTTCAGAAATTTCCATTGGATTTAACGTTTTTACCGTTCCTTTTGTCCCAACTGGCATAAAAATTGGGGTTTCAAAAACGCCGGACGGCGTTGTTAATTTTCCTAATCTTGCTCCACTTTGTTTACATATATGTAAAACTTCAAATTTAATCAATTTATTCACCATATTAATTATATCATAAAAAAAGACTAAACACTCTATAGAGAATATAAAAGTGTTTAGCCTTTACAATTAGTATTTTTTTAAGTTTAATTAAAAGTCATAAGTTCTCATTATTTCAGCCGGACTCTTTCTTAAAAGAGTTAAAACTGGTATGATCCCCGCTAAAATATTAATTACATAAACTAAGACTACTCCTAGTAATAAAGTTGGATAATGCGGTTTAATCATGGCTATCGTACCGATAGTGCTAGCTGCAATTCTTATGAAAATTCCAACGCTGATTAAGTAACCGATTAGCGATGTTAAGGTAGTTAAAACGATAATATCGACAATAAAAATTTTAACAATTTCAATTCGTTTGACTCCCAAACTACGATAAACATTGATTTGATAGATATGTCTTAACATCTCAGATTTATTAATGAAGAAATAACCTAATGCTGATAGTAAGAAAATTACTGAACTGAAAGTAAGAATACTAGCTAGATTGATCATTTTTTCATCTAATTGCTGTTTTATTTGTACATCTCTTAGATTTTTAACTACATATTTATTACTTAATCTTTCAATTAATGCCTTATCGGTCGTAAATAGTTCTTTGGCTGCTCCTTTATTTTGAAAAGCATCATTAAAATTAGCCATTAATTCCAGTGGAGCCATAAATTGATATTTACTAAATGATTTTACCTTAACCGCTCCAACGATCTTGACTGTTAATGGGGCAGATGTTTTTTGGCCTGGTAAATTAAACTCAACATTATATGTTTCTGGAGTAAAGACATAAGTATCGGGATTTTCTATTCTAAGATATTCTTGAATGACTAAAACTTCAATCACATTTTCATTAAATACAGTTGGCATGACTCCGTAAGTTAGCGTATATTCTTGAAATTCAAGTGGTGATATATAGTTATATGTTGATTGTTCAAACACTGTTGATGCCGTGATTGCATTAGCCACTACTCGACTTGAGAAGACTAATGATGAAATTCGTTTTGAAATTCCAGAAATCGTAAATTTTTTGTTCCCATATGCATTAACTTGTTTGCCAATTAAAGCTTTAATATCATAGATTCCCATCCCTTCTCTGTTTTCAGTTAAAGTTTCGGCAATACTTTTAGTAATTACGATTTCATTGTCATTTTGCGGAAGTTTTCCGTATAATAATTCATCAGCTTTAATTTGATCAGCCGGAACAAATCTAACTGAAGCCACTGAATAATTTAATCTATTCCCAACAGAAAATAATTGAATTTCAGTATTTGAATAATAGCCCTCTCTTAGTAAAAATAAATTATTTTCACCTTCAATTGTTATTGGTTTATTACTATCACGATCACCAATTAAATACATATCTTTATCCGATAGATATTCTTCCTGAATTTGAACAGTAAATAAATTACCAATTCTAATTGCCCCGATTGCAATTAATGCTCCTGAAATTAATAGTGCTAAGAATAAAAGTTTTC
The DNA here is from genome assembly GCA_012515785.1 of Acholeplasmataceae bacterium. Lineage (GTDB taxonomy): Bacteria > Bacillota_I > Bacilli_A > Acholeplasmatales > Acholeplasmataceae > DUQW01. Next base: position 3,164 of record JAAYXR010000164.1, read on the forward strand.
CTCTTAATGATTGATTAAATAATTTTGAAAACGCAACTTTAATGTTATTTTTAAGAGAAAATAGTTGGCGTTTTCCAAGTTTGTTTTCGTCAATTGATAAGTCTTGATATTCAAAATCGGTTTGACTTAAATCTTCAGGTCGAGATTCAATTTTTTCATCGAAAATTTTGACTCGACTATTTTCATTAAGCAAATCAACTCTAACATTTTCGCTTGACTTGATATATAATGTTCCATCTTGGAAAATAAGAGAAACATTTAATTTGTTTTTATTATCACCAAAATATTCAATATATAAGTTTTCATTTTCAATTTTTTCTTTAGTTTCTAATTCTGATAAATAAATTTCATTGTCTCGAACAAACTCATCAGTGACACTTGATTTATTTTCTTCATCACTAGTAATCTTACCATCAACTAATGTGATAATTCGATCACTATAATATTTAGCAATCGATTCTTCGTGAGTAACTAAAATGACTAATTTATGTTCGCTAATCTTTCTTAAGATATTCATGACTTCAATTTTATTTTTGGAGTCAATATTTCCAGTTGGCTCATCAGCAATAATAAAATCAGGATTTTTAACTAGAGCTCTAGCTATTGCTACACGTTGTTGTTGACCGCCTGAGAGCTCATTTGCTTTCTTGCGTTTAAATGGTAACATATTAACTAAATCAAGAGTATATTCAACTCTTTCTTTAATAAATTCGTCATCATTTACCCCTAACATTTTTAGAACAAAAGCAACATTATCAAAGACTGATAAATTATTAAATAAATTGTAGTTTTGAAAGACATATCCAATCCGTTTAGATCTTATATTATCAAAATCATAAATCTTACGACCTTCAAATAAAATTTCACCACTAGTTGGTTTGTCCAAACCGCCCACAATGTTCAAAATCGTTGTTTTTCCGCTTCCCGAGTGCCCGAAGAGAGTAACAATCCCCTTAGCAGGAAACGCGATAGTAACGTCATTTACCGCCTTTACCTCATTAGAACGACCTTTATTAAATGATTTATAAACATTTTTTATCTTAATCATCTTAGATCACCTCCTCAATTTGTAAATTCTTAATGACTGTGATCTTAAAGATACGTTTATTAAACCTAAAGCCTAGCCAGATTGAGAACAACATAAATAGAATAAATAAGATGAGATAATGGTACCATCCAATCATTCTAAAATCAATAAAACTAGCTGGAACAAAGATGTTTAATATAGTTACAATAGTCATTAATCCAATATAGGCAAATAAACTAATTAATATTTGTTGGAATATCACTAATTGACCAATGGTTTTTTCATTTGTACCTATTGATCTAAAGATAGCAAAGTCTTTCTTTCTAGCATTCATACTATTTCGAATTACTAACCCTAAGATTGCATATAAAAACAATAAATTTAATAACGCGCCACCAAAGATAATTACCGAAACAATTTGTTTAAGTAATAACATACCATCACCTACTGTTGGTGATAAAGTTCTAATTTGATAAATGGTATTATCTAAACTAGAGATAACTAAATCTGCATCAATTTTATCATTAACAATCAAAGCTATTTCATATTGATCGTTATAAACTATTTGGGCAATTTCAGATAACTTATTATAAGTAATATTAATCTCATAAACATCATTATTTAAAACATACTTAGTATCTGTTAAAGATAAATTATAATACGATTTATTTTGATCCTTTACTTCTAATACTGTTGCATTATCAACAAGATGAGTTGGAATGACAAAATCAACTGGCTCTACGCTTTCATAAGTAATATATGATAATTTGTTAGGAGTACCATTGATATAAAGATTAGAATTTTTTGCCACCTCCTTAACGAAGAATTTAAATCCTAAATTATTTGGTGTTCCAAATCTTTCATCTAAATATAAAACACCTTTTTTATCTTTAGAAAAACCAGTAACTTTAACTTTAATTTTATCATTAGCTGCATCCCAAGTTTGACCAGGAACCATTAAATAAATTTCTTCATTAACATTAAATAATGCTCTAAAGTCACTTGATAAGATGACTTCATTTACAGCTTGCGCTGGCTTACCGCTGATAAGTTCGCCTTTTCCTTTAGAGAAAATAGTATTATGACTAACACCACTAACACCAACACTGCGATTTTCGCTATCAAGTGGCGCTAGTCTAACGTAATCATTTGAATCAAAGAATAACATATTACTCTTAGCTACACTAACAACATTTGGATTTGATTTAAAAGAATTTAGCTCTGCTTCTGAAATTGGGGCCCCGTCATGGCGCTGCACACCAATTCGATTTTCAGTATACATATTGCGACTAAACCACATATCGGTATTTAAATTATCAATTTCATTTACTATCGCCTGTCCTCCAG
>JAAYXR010000026.1 GCA_012515785.1 Acholeplasmataceae bacterium
GGATGATCATGATTTAACCAGTAAAGCGGATTCCAGCCCTTACCTTTAAATCCATAAATCCATTTTCTAAAAACATATTTTAATTTAATGACATCAGTTACTTCTTTTCCGTTAACTTTTTTGGTGCACCAATTATGATCAAAGTTAAAGACCATATCTAATTGACCATAATCTTTTGAAGCATATCTTAGTCCTGATTCAACCGAGGCACCACCACCAACTTCACCAACTGTCATAATATCGTATTTTGAAAACACTTCATCATCTAACATCTTTAAATATTCATGAACCATTGGCAAATTAGAATATTTCGAAAAATCAGGAACATAACGATCTTTAGTCATCTTTGAATCAACAAACGGAGCTCTGGCTAAGTGGCTAGCGGCATCAATACGAAATCCAGAAATCCCCATATCTAACCACCATTTCGCCATCTTAATCATTTCTTTGCGGACATTCTCACTCTTCCAGTTTAAATCAGGCATCTTATCACTAAAGATTTTCATAAAATAATAGCCCGTAATTTCGTCTTTTTTCCAACAACTACCACCAAAAAAAGACGACCAGTTAGTCGGTTCATATTCTTGACCATCAATAATTCTTGGTGGTTCCCAAATATAATATTCACGATACGGGTTATCGAGTGATTTTCTTGATTCTTGAAACCAATAATGTTCATCTGAGGTATGGTTTAAAATTAAGTCAATAATGACTCTAATATTTAATTTATTAGCTTTATCTAAAACTTTTTTAAAAGTTTCTAAAGTTCCATATTCACTAGCTACTTCATAAAAATCACTAACATCATATCCGTTATCATCCATTGGCGATTGATAAAATGGAACTAACCAAATTAAATTAACTCCTAACTCGTATAAATAATCTAATTTTTGATAGACTCCTTCCAAGTCGCCGATGCCATCCGAATTAGTATCATAAAAACTTTTTATATATATTTGATATCCGAATGATTCCATCCACCATTTTTTCTTCATGCACATAACCTCTTTAATTTCATACTAATACTATTTTATCACATTATATGTGATATAATTAAAATGGTGATAATATTGAACTTACATGCAATTTGGCACAAGAGCCACTCAGAATATTCTTATCATATTGATGCAGAAACAATCCATCTTCTTTTGCGAACAGCGAAAGATGATATAAAAAAAGTAACTTTGTTATATGGAGATCCATTTCACTGGATTAGAGATAAAAATAACAAAAGATTTCAGTGGGATATGAAAATATCGCTAATGGAGTTAAAATATCGTGACGAATTGTTTGATTACTTTTTTGCGGAAGTAAAAGTTCCTTCAAAAAGGATTCGTTACGGCTTTTTAGTTGAAGATATAAACGGAAATAAAATAATTTATCATTCAAAAGGATTTAGTGAAGTTTCTAAAGTTGAAGAGTTTACTAATTTAAACGCCTTTTTTAATTATCCTTACTTACATCAAGAAGATTTAAATAATACTCCGTCTTGGGTTAAAGATACCATTTGGTATCAAATATTTCCCGATCGCTTTTGTAACATTGGTAATCAGTCAGATTACAATTGGAATAATACCGATGTTAAAAATAATGAAATCTACGGTGGAAACTTAAAAGGAATTACTAAAAAACTACCTTATATTAAGTCAGTTGGGTTTA
>JAAYXR010000161.1 GCA_012515785.1 Acholeplasmataceae bacterium
AAATTGATGATTATGATCAAAGACTTCATAAATATTTAATTGATTTAGCTCAAAAGAACGAATTAATGGAAAGTGATACTATTAGAGTAACAGGTTATTTAGATATTATTAATGATCTTGAAAGAATTGGGGACCATTTAAATAATATTGGTGAACTGATTAGCGTGAGATACGAATATGGTCTATTAACTCCAGAAATGATGCAAGAGGAATTAAAAGAGTTTTATGATTTAATTGACGGAATGATGGTTGATGCGTTTAAAGCTTTTGAAACAAGAAATTTAAAATTAGCCGTTCACGTTATTGACAAAGAAGTGGATGCCGATCGATTAGAAAAACAATTTAAACATAATCATACACAAAGACTACAAGACGGAACGTTAGTTTTATCACCAGAAAATAATTATGTTGATATCTTAGCTAACTTAGAAAGAATTGCTGATCATTTAACTAATATTAGTGAAACTGTCTTATTACTATATGAAACACCAGCTAAAAGAGCGACAGTATTTGGTAAATAAATAAATATTTAATAGAGGAGATTTTTTATAATCTCCTTTTTTTCTTTTTAAATAATGCGTAGTAATTATATAATTACTAATCTAAATCGGTTTATGATAAAATGATAAAGAAGTATTATCATTTATTTTATTATTAGGTGGTGAACAAATTGTCAGTTTTAAATCGAGTAATTCAAGCGGAAAATGATGCTAAGAATTTAATTAATGAAGCTAAAGATGACCAAAAGACGATTATTGAAACTTCTAAAAAGCACGCTGAAGAAAAAGCTAATGCTATTTTAGCTAACGCTCGGGAAGAATCATTAAAAATTCAAAAAGAATCACAAAAAAAAGTTGAAAAACTAACTAAAGAACATAGTTTAGAGTTAGCTAAACTTGAAAATCAAGTTAAAGAAGGCTCTCAAAAAGAAGTTTTAAAGTTAGTTGACTTTGTGGTGAAAAAGGTGACTAGCGTATGATTGTTAAGATGAAGAAAGCGAAAGTTTTCGCTTTAAAAGACCATGAAGACAAACTAAAACGTTCACTTCAAAGATTTGGGGTCTTAATGATTACTAATGAAAATAGTACGACTCATATCGCTGATACGCAATATGAAGATAGTATTATTTTAAGATCAAATAGAATCGTTAAAGAATTAAGTAAATATGAACCAAAAACAAGCTTTTTCAACCCTAAATTTCAAATTGTTGATTATGATCGTTTTAAAGAGATTCATCCTGAACAATTAGAACTTTTAGATCAAATTGAAAAAACTTTAGCTGATGTTTCAAAATTAAAAGAAGAAAACGAATTATCTAAAGAGAGCATTACTTCCTTTGCTCCGTGGTTAAAATTAGATGTAACCACTAAAGATATTTCTAATTTATATTATGTCAATATTTATTTAGGGCAAGTACTGGCTCAAGACGTTGAGTCTTTTAGTGAGTTTTTAGTCACGTCTAATTTGGAATATGAAATATATGATAAAGATGCTAATGGTGTTGCATACGCAATTGTTAGCGAAAATGATATTTTAAATGATTTGAAAGCGGCCAAATTCAATTTAGTTGAATTACCAGTTTTAGACCATTCAATTTTAGATGAAGTATCGTTTTTACAAAATAAAATTAATGAAAACTTAGAAACGATTACTAACTTAGAAGAAAAACTTAAGACATATGCGTTATCACTTGATGAAATTAGACTTTTAAGTGATCAAATGTTATCGGAAAAAGAATTAAAAAAATACGAGGCAGAGAAAACCGAAAGAACCATTTATTTTGAAGGATGGGTTAGAGAAGATCAAGTTGACTTACTAGAAAAAGCAGTAAGTAAGGTTACTAGTGAATATGAAATCGATCTTCGTGATCCACTACCACAAGAAAATCCACCGACACATACTAAAAATAATAAGTTTGTTGCTCCATTTGAAACGATTACTAATATGTTTAGTATGCCTAGCTATCATGAAATTGATCCAAACCCAGTAATGTCAT
>JAAYXR010000162.1 GCA_012515785.1 Acholeplasmataceae bacterium
AAATCTTCAAAGAGTAAAGGAAGTTCTAAATTACCTTCTTGGATCAAGGGGAATAAATAAGGCTTAGGCCTTTTTTATTTAGTGATAATATGTTAAGAGCAGGAATTGTAGGAATGCCTAATGTTGGCAAATCGACTCTTTTTAACGCCATTACTAAAAGTAATGTTGTTGCTGAAAACTATCCATTTGCAACAATTGATCCGAATGTTGGCGTAGTATTAGTTGATGACCCAAGATTAGAAGTGCTTCATAAAATACATCAAAAAAGTAAAATTGTACCAACCGCTTTTCAATTTATTGATATTGCGGGATTAGTTAAAGGAGCTTCGAAAGGAGAAGGACTTGGTAACCAATTTTTATCAAACATCAGAGAAGTTGACGCGATTTGTCAAGTTGTCAGATGTTTTTTAGACGATGATATTATTCACGTTGAAGGAGAAGTAAATCCAATTAGAGATATTGAGACCATTACAATGGAACTAGCTTTAGCTGATCTTGAGATCATTGACCGTAGGCTTCCGAAACTTGAAAAGCGAGTTCAGTTAAAAGAAGATGACGCAATATTAGAATTTGGTGTGTTATCTAAAATTAAAAAATCGTTAGAAGAGTTAACCGATCCGAAAAATATCGAATTAACTAATCAAGAAAGAAAAGCAATTAAAAACTTTAATTTTTTAACTTTAAAACCAATCATCTTTTTAGCGAATATCGCTGATGATGATATTGGCAATTTAGATAATAATAAAATGTATCAAGACTTAAAGAATTATTTAAAACAATACAACCACGTCTTGATTCCAGTCTCGATTAAACTAGAAAGCGAGATTGCGAGTTTATCTAAAGAAGAACAAGTAGATTTCTTACACGAATATGGCTTAGAAAGGCCAACTTTAGATGAAATCATATCAAAGACTTATGACTTATTAGGGTTAAAAACATTCTTCACTATGGGTGATGATGAGACAAGAGCGTGGCCGTTTAAAAATGGGATGACGGCACCGCAATGTGCGGGCACGATCCATACTGATTTTCAAAAAGGTTTTATCCGTGCCGAAACAGTTTCATATGATGATTTAGTTGCAGCCGGAACTTATCAAAGAGCTAAAGAATTAGGTAAAGTTAGACTTGAAGGAAAAGAATATTTGCCAAAAGACGGCGATATTATGTTCTTTAGATTCAATGTTTAAATAATATATGATAAAATATATAATGATATATCACTAAATTGGAGGCGAAAATATGTGTTTTAAAAAACTATTTCGTAGAAACAAAAAAGAAGTTCTTTCGGAAGACATCTTTATCCCTGAAACTAAATCTTTAGTTTCTTTTATTCAATTTAAAGATGCAACCGATGAAACATTAACTAAAATTGCTGAAGAAATTAGAAAAGGAATTCCTCATATTTTAAATTTTGAATTACTTGAAATTGATGAAGCTAATAAAGCGATGGCCTTTTTATCAGGGGTCGTTTTCGCAATTGATGGTGAAATTTATATATTTAGAAATGGTCAACATTATATGTTTGCTGATAAACATGTTTATGAAGACGGGACGATGGAAGAATTAATTAAAGAGATAGAAGGTTATTGATGATGAAAAAAGACTACAAGGACACACTATTATTACCCAAAACTGATTTTCCTATGCGCGGTAATCTAGGTGTTAAAGAAAAAGCGATTCAAGCGTTTTGGGATGAAATAAATTTATATGAAAAAGTATTAAAGAAAAACGAAGGAAAACCGGAATTTATTTTTCATGATGGTCCTCCATATGCTAATGGTGATATTCATGCTGGTACAGCTTTAAATAAAGTATTAAAAGATTTTATTATTAGATATAAAACAATGTCGGGGATGTATGTTGATTACGTTCCTGGTTGGGACACACATGGACTTCCAATTGAAGTTGCGGTAACAAGACAAGGTGTTGACCGCAAGAAAATGGGGAAAGTCGAATTTAGAGAAAAATGTGCTACTTTTGCCCACGAACAAGTTGCTCGTCAACGTGATCAATTTATGCGTTTAGGTATTTTAGGACGTTGGTTTAATCCGTATTTAACCTTAACTCCAGATTATGAAGCTAGACAAATTAGATTATTTGCTAAAATGGTTGAGCGCGGTTTAATTTATCGCGGATTAAAACCAATTTATTGGTCACCATCAAGTGAATCAGCTTTGGCTGAAGCTGAAATTGAATATCATGAAGTTACATCTGATTCAATTTATGTTTCGTTTGATTTAGTCAATCAAAAAGGCGATTTAAAAGATGCTAAAATAATTATTTGGACAACGACTCCTTGGACATTGCCAGCTAACTTAGCAACTTCAGTTCATCCACGATTAGAATACGTTTTAATTGCTACAAACGGCAATAAATATATCGTTGCTAAAGCAAGATTAAAAGATTTAACTGAAATTTTATCATTTGAAAATGTTAAAGTTTTAAAAACATATTGGGGCGAAGAATTAGAAAATTTAGAATATGTTCATCCAATTTATGGTAGAACTTCCCCTATTATTTTAGGTGAACACGTTACTGCCGATGATGGTACCGGATTAGTCCATACAGCTCCAGGGCATGGTGCTGATGACTATATCGTTGGTCAAAAATATAATTTAGATATTTTATCACCAGTTAATCCTGAAGGCTATTTAACTGAAGAAGCTGGTGAATTTAGTGGAATGTTTTATGCTGATGCTAACCCTAAGATTATCGAAAGATTACAACAATTAGGGGCACTACTTAAACATACTAAAGTCAAACACCAATATCCACATGACTGGAGAACGAGAAAGCCGATTATCTTTAGAGCTACCCCACAATGGTTTGCTTCGATTGAAAAGCTAAAACCACAATTACTTCATGAAATTGAACATAACGTTGAATGGAAACCTAAATGGGGTGAAGTTAGACTTTTCAATATGATTCGTGATCGTGATGATTGGTGTATTTCGCGTCAAAGAGTTTGGGGCGTGCCAATTCCAGTATTTTACTGTGAAAATGGCGAACCAGTTATTGATCCAAAAGTTATTTTACATGTAGCTGATTTATTTGAAGAACATGGTTCAAATTATTGGTATGAAAAAGAAGCGATTGATTTATTACCTAAAGGATATCGTAACCCAAATAGTCCAAATGGAATTTTTACTAAAGAAGAAGATACCATGGATGTGTGGTTTGACTCTGGAACCAGCTTCTTAACTTTAGGTGAAGGTAAACAATCAGATGTTTACTTAGAGGGAAGCGACCAATATCGTGGTTGGTTTAACTCTTCACTAATTAATAGTGTCGCTTATCAAGATATGGCTCCTTATAAGAAAGTTATTTCTCATGGGTTTATTTTAGATCCAAAAGGTCAAAAAATGTCAAAATCACTGGGAAATGTTGTTGATCCAAATAAAGTATCAAATCAAATTGGAGCTGACGTTTTTAGAGTTTGGGTAGCAAGTGTTAACTATGAAAGTGATGTTGTTTTATCTGATGACATCTTAAAACAAGCATCAGAATCTTATCGTAAGATTAGAAATACATTTAGATTTATGCTTGGAAATATTAGTGATTTTAATCCACAAACAGATTACGTTGCGTTTTCAATGAGAGGAAAATTAAACCGAGTGATGACACTTAAGGCGATGGATTTAACTAATGATGTTATTGATGCGTATGAACAATATAACTTTGAAAGAATATTACGCTTAGTCATGCCGTTTATCATCAATGATATTAGTGCATTTTACTTAGATTATACGAAAGATATTTTATATATTTTAGATGAAAATGATTTTGAAA
>JAAYXR010000027.1 GCA_012515785.1 Acholeplasmataceae bacterium
CTTGCTGGCAATAGAAGGTTTATTGGGATAGATATTTCTGAAGAGTTTGCAAAATTAGCTGAAGATAATATTCAAAAATCCATAATAAAGGATTGATTATGAGATGTTAAAAAAAATGGAGTTTTTACCTACTTATATTAAAAGTAGGAATGAAATTTATGAAGAGTTTTACAAGCCATGCATGGAGAATTCTATAAGATATGACAGAATTACTGGATATTTTGGATCTTCTATTTTTTTAGTGATTAATAAAGCATTAAAAACATTTATTGAAAATAAAGGGAAAATAAGAATTATCTGCTCACCTGTACTAACCGATAATGATATTAATGCTATTCGTGCTGGATATCTTGAAAAAACAAAAGATAATATTGCCTCAAGTATTAACGAAATACTAACAGAACTAGAAAAGGAGTATCCCAATTCGGTTAAATTATTATCAAAATTAATAAGTTTAGGTTTTTTAGAGATAAAACTTGCGGTTTTTGATAACGATAATGCATATTATCGCCTTATGCATGACAAGGCCGGAGTTTTTGTTGATTCTTTTGGTAATGCTGTTGCTTTCCGAGGATCTATTAATGAAACATTTAAAGGAGTTTCGGAATTTGGGAACAGCGAATCTTTTGATGCCTTTACTAATTGGGAAAACAATAAAGATACAGAAAGAGTCAATATTGTTATTGATCAGTTTGAAAAAATGTGGTCAAACGATGAGCCCCAACTTAGGACATTTGAATTGCCAAGTGAATCTCTTGATAGAATCAAAGGTTATGCAACAGAGGAGAAATTAAATGAATTGTATGAAGAAGTTGAAAATGAATTATATCCAAAAAAGAAAAAGTGGTACGCGGATTCAGGATATAACTCTAGGAAAGTTAGAAAACATCAGGAAAAAGCACTAAATAATTGGGAAAAGAATGGTAGGCAGGGCATTCTTGAAATGAGTACTGGATCCGGAAAAACTTTCATAGCTTTATGTGCAATAAGGGAATCTATCTACGACAAAAAAGAGGTTCCAATAATTTTAGTTCCATCTAAACTTCTATTTAAACAATGGGAGAGTGAAATTGAAAATTCATTTCAAAATGAAGTAATAATTTTGCGTGCTGGAGCAGGGCATAGTATTGATCAAACAAAACTGATGATTTATTCAAATTCAGAGATATCTTTAAAAAGGTGTATATTAGCTACATATTCTACCGCATCAAAAGAGAACTTCATAAAGAATGTAAAATGGGGGGAACACATATTTGTGGTTTGCGATGAGGTTCATAACATGGGAGCTCCTCAGGTTAAAAAGCTCCTTGAAGTTGATGCAGGAGTTAAATTAGGTTTAAGCGCGACACCTGAAAGATATTTTGATGAAGAAGGAACAAAAAAGATAATTAGTTTTTTTAATGGTATTATTGAGCCAAAATATGGAATTGCAGACGCTATTAAAGATGGTGTTTTGGTTGAATATTATTATGATGTGTTTGAAGTAGGATTAGAAATTAATGAACAAGAACAATGGAATGATCTGACTAGAAAAATAAATAAAAGGATAGCTGTGTCTCGTTCTAAAGATGAAAAGATTAATGATAGTGGGCTAGAACAGCTTTTGTTTTTACGATCTGATATAGTGAAAAAAGCTAAACAAAAAGTTCATTATGCTGAAAAATTATTGTTAGAAAAATTTAAACCAGGCCAAAAATGGTTGGTTTATTTAGATGACACAGGTCATATTAAGGAATTATATAACCTTTTGCAACAATACCCAATGTTCCGCAATCAAGTTTTTGAATATCATTCAAATTATGAAGGAGATCTGCCAAATACTTTGAGTTATTTTACTCGTAACGGCGGAATCCTATTGTCAATAAATTGCTTAGATGAGGGTGTAGATATACCATCCATTGACCACGCACTAATATTATCATCAAGTAAAAATCCGAGACAGTATATACAAAGAAGAGGAAGGGTTTTAAGACAGAGCGTCAATAAATTGTTTTCATTTATCTATGACTGTTTTGTATCACCAAATAGTTTAATTGATGATGATGTTCCAAATCTTTCAATAATTAGAGGCGAGATTTCAAGAGCATGGGAATTTGCTGAAAATGCAAAAAATTCTACTATAGTAAAAAATAAATTAAAAATTATTATGAATAATAATAACATTGATGTTTCAGAAGGAGGTTTTGGCATTGACGAATAAAAAATATGATGATGCTATAAGTGAAGTAATTGATGAAATTATTGCTGGTGTCTCTGAAAAAGAACGAATTAAAAATATGGTTGAAAAAATAATCGAAGCCGAAAAGAGTTACGAATTCAGTGATGAAAGACCTAAAATTAAAGGTTTTTTAGACTCATTAATTAAATAAGGGAGAAATAAATGCATGTTACACATTAACAGTATAATTATTAGAAATTTCAGACCTTATTATGGGATGAAAAGGTTTGATTTTGGTGAAAAAAATGGTCTTTCAATAATAATGGGAGATAATGGAATCGGTAAAAGTTCTCTTATACGAGCTTTTAAATTTGTTTTATACGATGAGTTTGATAATGATTTAGATTTTAAAATTAAAAACGAATTAAACATTATTGCTTGGGAAGAACAAAATTTCGATATGTATGTAGTATTAGATTTTACATATGACAATGACACCTATCTTTTAAAACGTGGCAAACAGGTAAAAGCAGGAATTTCAGAACCAAAAAGCGATGCTGATTTCATTAGTTATGTTACGCTTCACAAGAATGGAATTATAACATCGAATGTTGAAACGGATAGAATACTAAAAAATATTATCCCCAAGAAGATATCTGAATACATTCTTTTTGAAGGGGAAACTATAAGTAAATATAAAAAACTGCTTGATAGCAACCAAAACATGGAAATTTATAATTCTATTAGAAAAATTTTAGGTTTAAATCTTTTAGAAAATTCATTATATGATTTAAAAAATCAGTTATCAACATATGAATCTGAAAAAGTTAAAATCGTTACAAAAAATACTGCAAATGAAAAAATAAGAACTCAACTTGCAAAATATTCTGAAGAAAAAACAAATTTACTAGACCAACAAAAAGACGCTAGAGCAAAACTTGAGGAAACAAAAAAAGAAAAAAATAAAAATGAACTTATTTTAAAAAATAATGAAAGAGTAAGAAGATTAATGGAAGATAAAAATTCATATGAATCAATAATCTATCAAGCTAAAAAAGATATAAACACACTTAAAGAGGGTATAAAAGATAAGATTAGGGAGTATAAAAGTTTTTCCAAAGAACATATTGAAATTGAATTGCGAAATACTCCAAATAAAATTATAGAAATCGAAAATAATGTTAACGCCAATAAATCTAAAATAGAAAAAATAAAACAACTTGAAGATATGTTTGATTTTGAAGAGTGTCAATATTGTGGTAATCATATGGGACCTTCAGAAATAAGAATCATAGAACAAAAAATCGAAAAATTGAGACATTTGATTATTCCGGTAACCGAAAACGATATGTTAGAATTGGCAAAGCACAATGAAAAAAGTAGTAAATTAAACGATTTGATTGAAGATGTACCAGATTTAGACAAGGGTTTTATAAAGAAAGAGGAACTTAAAATTCAACAAAAAATTGTTGAAATAGATGGTTATGACCAATTACTAAAAATGACTAATAATCAAATAGAAGTCCTTGGTGGTGTTGGTGATTTAGAAAAAGTGGGTAAAGCATATTCTCAAGCTGTGATAAATATTGGTTACTATGAAAGAATAATAGAGGAATGTGGCTTAAAACTTGAAGAGACTCAAAAAAAGATTGATAAAATATATGATAAAAATATCATAGAAATAGATTTATCATCAATGGAATCAAAAATTAAAACGACAAAGAAGTTAATAGAAGTATTTAGATTATCAATTGATAAATTTTCCGAAAAAATGAGAATGAAAGTTCAAGAAGACGCAACCAAAATGTTTAAACAAATATCTGAAAATAAGGAATATAGTAGATTGGCATTTGACGAACATTATGGACTAAAATTGTTAGATAATAAGAATAGAGTTGTTCCAAATATATCAAGTGGATATATGAATCTTATCACGATATCTTTGATATATGGTCTCCACAAGAACTCTTCATTAACAGGAACTATAGTTTTAGATGCACCTTTTAGTGTTTTAACAGAATTTCATCGCGAAAATATTATATCTACATTTCAAAAACTTTCTCCTCAAGTTATTTTACTTGTTTACAAGGACCAAATAGATTTAATGAAAATTAGAGAAGATATGAAGGGAAATCTTTTAAATGAATTTGAGATTTTTCAAGATAGAACCAAGGCGGATTCTAGTTATAAAACGGAAATTAGAAGGGTGGAATAATAATGGAACCATTAGCACAAATTGGAGTAACTGACGATAATTTAATTTGCCTCGAGATGTTAAAAAAATATGGATATATAGATGAACTTCAAGAAGGAGCTCGTTTTGCTGCATCTTTGGCTATAAGAAAAAAGTTATATGAGGGCAAGGATTTGATGAAAGTTGGCACTAAATTAAATACTAGATGGAACACATCGTTACTAGATGTTGGGTCATATTTTAGAGATTTAGTAATGCATTTAAATCTTTGTCCGGAAAGTCCGGACATTGGGTTAAGATCACTCATTATTTTAGGATTAGACTACATATATGATCATATTAAGGATAAAGATGTTGTTTTATTGGGAGATTTAATAGATGACTAGATTTAGTGATTTTTTAAGAGAAAGTGATCTGTCTACTTTAAAATTAATTAAAGAATTATATTTATTATTTGTGAATTTAGAACCAGATCCTATTTCAATAGAGTTTCAAATGACTAATCTACAAGAGAGAAATCCACTTATTAAGAATGAAGATATTAGAAAGTTTTCCAAAAAAATAGCCGATATTTTCCCTCAAATTTCGTATGATGATGAATTAATAATGTTAAGGATATTGCCAAATGATTTTTTAAGAATTATTGAGATTCTTAATTCTAATAAGAGCGCAATTGATAATGCTATAAATGATAAAAAAATTCAAATTAAAGACAAAAAGAAACGATATAATAACGAAACGGAAAAGTATGCATTAATTCTAAAAAAAATGTATGACAGCGCTCCTAAGGGGTATCAGATGACATTTGTCCATTTATTTGGTATTAAATATAGCAAGGAATTAAAAAAAATTCCATTGAAGCAAATTGCTTTGCTTGCAACAGGTAGAGAAAGTTTGTGGGTTGAAATTGGCAAGGGAATGAAGTTGCATGGCTACGTGACTATAACTGAGGAAATAAAATCCGAACCCACAATAATTGATCAAAAATATTTCAAAAAACTATATGATGAATTAAATATTTTTAGAAAAAAAGAAGCTGAGAAAGTTCAAAAAGATATTAGAAGTATATTTGGTGATAAAACATTACATGAATTAATTAAAAATATGCCAAAAAATTCAAACGAACTAATAAAAATTTATGGCTTTGGCCCATATAAAACACAAAAATATGGCCCAGAATTGTTCAATATAATTAAAAAATATGAAAATTATATTAAACCAGGCACCTACACTTATGATGATAATCAAAAATTGAAGTCAAATAGGATATGGACACCCGAAGAAGATAGACAACTCGAAAAAGAGATTGAACAAGGCTTAACTGATCGTGAAATAGCTGATATCCACAGAAGGACTATTGGCAGCATAATTTATAGAAAACAATTTATAGAAAATATGAAAAAATAAAGATTTAGAGTAAGTTCAATATATTAAAATACAAATATAACTATGGAAAAGGTTAAATTAACTATTAATAAAACATTAAAACTATTAAAAAAAAGTTGGAAGTGGTCTTGTGATATAAAAAATAAGGAAGAGCCACAATACATTTCTGAGTTAGATAAACTATCGCTAAAAGAAAGAGTTATAGGAGATGATTTAAAGAAACTAAAAATGTCTTATTTTTATCCAACTCATTTAATGGTACATCCTTTTTGGGGAAATATTATATCACCTAAAATAATAGTTTTAGCTCTAAATCCTGGCTATAAGCCATTAGAAGATGAATTTGATGAGATTCAATCAATGGGGGATAAAGAATCAAGTGAAGACAGTATTAAATTCATAGAGGCATTTCAAGAGGGAATCGAAAATCTAAATGATAAAGAAAAAAGAATAGAGTTATTAAAATTCAAGAAAACATCATCATATGATTGGTGGAGTAATAAAGTTTTAGGCCTTTTAGCGGAAAACGGAGAAAAAGTACATAATAATATTGGTTTTTTTAATATGCTAGGTTATCAAAGTCAAGATTATTCAGAAAAACCATATGGTGTAATAAAAAATATAAATGAGATCAATGATCCAATAGATAAAAATGAAAAATCACTAAAAGATTTTATTGATAGTTTTGAGGAAATTAGATTGGAACTTAACCTTGATGATGAATACAAGTATAATTTTTTTCCAACTCAAAATGCAGTTAGACTTCATATTCAAAATTTAATTGAAAATGGGGATGTAGAATGTGTTATCGTTGTATGGGGATATAAACATTGGAAAAATTTGGGGTTAAATTTTGAAAATTATGATAAAAATAAGATTATGGTTGTTAATGCATTTAATAGCTGGAATAAAAATATTTTAAGAGCGCATAGGGGAGATATCTGCAACCCAAATGTTTATGATTGTTGTTGTTCAATTGAAGATAAAAACAAAAGATATAAATTATATGAGGAATATTATAAGAAAATAATTTCTAACCTTTTTGGTTATAAAGATTTTGATGTGAAAATAGAAAAGAATCTTACAAACAAAAAAGGTGAACAAGTTAATATATATTTTAAAAAAGAATTTCCAAAAGGTATAAACGAAAATCCTTATACGATTTCAGAAGTTAACGAATAAAATTTAATGTTATACAGCAATCACCATGGTGGTTGCTTTTTCCTTTAAGGGATATAGTATTTTTAATTATAATATGATAAACTTGATTTGAAAGTTATTTATAACTTTTAAGGGGGCATTAAGATGAAAAAGATTTTAATTTCAATCTTGTTAGTTATGATTTCATTATTGGGAGCTTGCGCGAAAGAAGTTCCTAATAATAATGATAATGGTGATAACAACGAGGAAGAACAGCCGATAGTGATTCCTGATTATAAAGTTTATACCCTTCATATTTCAACGAAAGATAATAAAGTAATTGATTCAAAAGAAACATATGTCAAAGGAACTATTGAAGTGAAAGACGGGGAATTTAAAACTGAACCTTTATCAATGGAAATTAGGGGAAGGGGTAATTCAACTTGGGCCTTATTTCCGAA
>JAAYXR010000163.1 GCA_012515785.1 Acholeplasmataceae bacterium
AAAATAGTTTATATTATCAACCAATTAGATTTATTACCACCTCAAACCAATTATAATTATTTATATGAAAGAGTAAAAAAAGAAGCGAATCTATATCATCAAGAATATGAAGATATTATCTTAATGTCAGCGACACATAAAGAAGATATAGAAAAACTTAAGAACTATTTATTAACATATAAAAATGTTAAAGATGTCTATTTACTCGGAGTACAAAATAGCGGTAAAACGACAATTTTAAATGCTCTAACGGACTCAGAAGAAGCATTAGTTGACGTAAAAGCGGGATTAACTCAAGATACAATTACTAAACAATTTAAGCACTTTAATATTCACGACCTACCTGGTTTATACCAAAACAACTATATTCATAGTATAATGACTTATAATGAATATCGAAAGTTAATTCCAACTAAGGAAATAAAGCCGATTATTTACAATCTAAAAGATAATGATTCGTTAGTGATTAATGATATTTTCTGTTTATATTTAATAAAAGGAAATGGCTCAGTGGTCTCATATTTTAACAATTTAGAAATTAAGAAGATTAATTATCAAAGAGTTTTAATTCACTTATCAAAGGGCTATGAATATACAAAACAAATATTTAAATTAGAGAATGATAAAAAATATCAAATAACAATCGCTGATATCGGATTAATTCATCTCAATGGCCCTAAAACCATTGAGATAACTTTTCCAAAAGGATTACATATTAGTATGAAAGAGGCGTTTTTCATATGAAAAATTTAGAAAAAATCGTATATGATAAATTAACTGAACATCCGAAAAGGATTAATCACACTAAAGGTGTTATTCAAACGGCAGTTAATTTATGTAAGGCTCATGGAGTTAATGAAAATGATTGTTATTTGGCGGCATTATTTCATGACTATACTAAATATGATACTGTAGAAGTTCATGAAAAATATTTAGGAAAAGAATTTATTAAAAAATACGAAAAACAACCATTTTTATACCATCCATATAGTGGGGCTATAGCCTTAAAAGAATTAGTACCAGAAGTAAGCGATTATGTTTTAAATGCGATTAGGTATCATACATGGTGTCGGCCTAATGCTACTAAATTAGATAAAATTATCTTTATTGCTGATAAATGTGAGCCAAATCGCGTTTATCCAGACGCTAAGATGATTTATGAGTTGGCTTTAAAAGATTTAGATGAAGCTTTGATATATGCTTTAAAATCAAATGTTAAACATCTAGAAACTAAAAACCTCTTTCCACATCCAGATCAAATTAAAACATTAGTTCATTACCAAGTTAAAAAGGAGAATTTATGAAGAAATATAAAAAAGTAGTTGAAGTCTTAGATGACTTAAAAGTTAAAGATATAAAAGTTTACGATTTTAATAAAACATCACCATTTTATGATTATTTTGTAATTGCTACTGTTAATGAGCGTCAAGCTAATGCGGCGGCAAATAACTTAAAGCAAGAATTTAAAGATAAAATTAAAAATATCGAAGGTAAATCAAGTGGATGGGTATTAGTTGATATGGGCGATATTATTATTCATTTATTTAGAAGTGAAGAACGTGAATTTTATGGATTAGATAAAATGCTTTATGGTCTTCTAGTTAAAGAAGTATAATAAATAAATAATTTATTATAATATTTTAAGATAAATTACAACAATTGAGAAAATAAATTGGCATATGCCAATTTTTTTTGTATAATTACATTGAGGTGTCATTATGAAATATAACATTTATTTAAACATCAATGATTTTGATAAATATGGATTAAAACTATATGGTTATCCTAAATTATTTTCTAATTTAGCTTTTGAACATTTAAAAGAAACTGAACAAGGTGTTGGTGTATTAATTCAAGATCGCTATGCTTGGGTTTTAATTTCTATGAAAATAAAAATCATCAAATCACTTGATGTAAATGAAGATATCTTTGGTAGTACTTGGTATGCCGGACAAAGAGGGCCATATTATCGCCGTGAGTTTGACATCTTTAATGATAAGTGTCATATCGTTGGTGCATCTTATTCAATTTTAATGGATATGAGCGATCGTAGTGTTTATCGTAATAAAGAATTACCATTTAAAAGATTAACAGAAAAATTAACTCATTTAGTAGATTTAAATACTAATTTTAGAGGAGAGCCAGAGTTAATTGATGTCTTTAAGGGGAGAGTATTAAACTCTGATATTGATGTTTTAGGACATGCTAATCACTTGAAATATTTAGAGTATATTTATAATTCGTTAACTCAAGATGAAATTTTAAAATACAAAAAATATACTACTTTGGAGTTATTTTTCCAAAAAGAAATGTTATTAGGTCATGAATATAAAGTCAGTAAAGGCAAATTAGAAGGTAAGTTTGTCTTTATTATCACTAATATAACCACAAATGAAAAAGCATTTACATTAGTCATATCTAATGATTAAGGAGATAACTATTAATAAGTCAAGTAATAAATAACTCCATTATAAAAGAACCGAAAAATTCAGCTAATAGTTTAAATATGTTTATTGAAAATAGAATAGCTACTTTCTATTATCTAATAATATT
>JAAYXR010000028.1 GCA_012515785.1 Acholeplasmataceae bacterium
ATTTTTTTCTACCGGTGGTAACATCTTCAAAATATTGGTTTAATGAAAATCCTAAAAACGATCCCGAAATATTATAAACATCATATCCTCTTTGGGTTAATATTCTGACAACATTATAAGATCTTTGTGAAGAGCGGCGATGTAAATAAATTGTCTTATCACGAGGAATTTCATCTAATCTATCTCTAAGTACACTAGTAGGGATATTAACTGAGCCTAAAATATGTCCCGCCTCATATTCATGTTTTTCTCTTACGTCAAGAATAAATGCTCCAGATTCAACAAGTTTTCTAACATCTGATATTTTGACTTGTCTAACATCGCCATTAACTACGTTTAACGCGACTAATGCAGCCAGATTTAATGCACTTCTTGCTGTTGAATAAGTTGGAGAATAACATAATTCAAGTTCCCTTAAATCTTCTAAAGTTCCCCCCATTTTAATTAATGTTGCCACAATATCAACATGCTTGATACAATCAGCTTTACTAATTGCTTGAACACCTAAAACTTTTTTCGTTTTAACTTCAAAAATTAGTTTTAAATGAATTGGCGAGGCTCCTGGAATTAATCCAACACGGTTAAACGGGATTGTATAAACAAAATCATAATCAATTCCGTTTTCCTCGCAAACTCGCGCGTTTAAGCCGGTTGAGGCAATATTTAAGTCAAAGACTTTAATGCTTCCTGAACCTAAAACTCCTTTATTTTGAGTGTTTATTCCGTACATATGATCAGCTACAGCTCTCGCTTCTCTTTGAGCTGGCCCTGCCATCGTTAAAATCGTTGGTTTCCCAAGTAATAGTGACTCAACTTCAATGGCATCACCAACTGCGTAAATATCTTTGAAATTAGTACGATAGTTCTTATCAACTTTAATACCGCCAGTTACTCCTAATTCAATTCCAGCATCAACTGCTAATTTAGTTTCTGGTCTAACACCGATTGCCATAATAACAGCTCCTGCTGTTACTTTTTTACCACTCTTTAAAGTTACACTGTCATCTTCAATTGATAAAATTGGATCATTAACAATTAAATCAACGCCGTGATCTAAGATTTCTTTTTGAGCGATTTGGGCCATATCTTTATCTAAAAATCTCATAATATGGCTAGAACCTTCAACTAAAGTTACATGAACTCCAATTTCCTTTAAGTTTTCCATGACTTCAATGCCAATAAATCCACCACCAATAACAGCAACATTTTTGACATTGTTTTATCTAATGTAGTTATCAATTTTAACAATATCTACGACATTTTTGACTGAAAAAACATGTTTTTTATCAATTCCTTTAATACTTTTAGGCATAATTGGTGCGGCCCCTGGTGAAAGAACTAATTTATCATATGATTCACTATATTCTTTTCCAGTAATTAAATCTTTAACCAAAATTTTCTTTTCATTTGGCATAATCTTAATTACTTCTTGATTAACCTTAGCGTTTATGTTATGTGTGTTTTTGAACTTCTCTGGAGTCATCATAACTAAACTTTCACTACTTGGAACCTTACGACTTAAATAAAAAGGTAGTGCACAATTTGAAAACGAAACATGAGGTCCTCTTTCAAACATCGTTATTTCAACTTTTTCATCAAGTCTACGAACTCTGGCAGCTAC
>JAAYXR010000029.1 GCA_012515785.1 Acholeplasmataceae bacterium
TCCGGTAGAAGATATTTTTGCGGAATTTGATGTAGAAACTGGTGAAGTTTTATACACTAAATCAAATATTATTAATAATCGTACTGGCGAAATTTTGGCTAGCAAAAATACTGTAGTAGATGAAGAATTAATTAATTTGCTTAGAAAAAATAGATCATCACTTGATGATAAAGATGTTAAATACTTTTTACTTCAAGATCCTTATGAAGTTCAAAAGAATCGTGAAGGTGTTGTCGTTGAGTATATGGAAGTTATCCATAAAAACCCTCAAACTAATAAAACTTCAGTGGTAAAAGTTTTAGGTAATGATCCACGTGAAACTAAAGAACACATTACTGTTTCTGATATCGCTGCCGGTATTAGTTACTACTTAAACTTATTTGAAGGTTTAGGAACTACCGATGATATTGACCATTTAGGAAATAGACGTTTACGTCTAATTGGTGAACTATTACAAAATCAATTTAGAGTTGGACTTGCTAGAACTGAAAAAAATATTAAAGATAGAATGTCAACAACGACATTTAATGATGCCACAATTTCATCAATTATTAATACCACTCCACTATCAAGTGCAATTAACTCATTCTTTGGTTCATCACAGTTATCACAATTCATGGACCAAATTAACCCATTAGCTGAATTAACTCAAAAGAGAAGAGTTTCAGCACTAGGTGTTGGTGGTTTATCAAGAGATCGTGCTGGAATTGAAGTTCGTGACGTTCATAACTCTCACTATGGTAGAATTTGTCCAATTGAAACACCAGAAGGTCAATCAATTGGGTTAATTTCATCTCTTGCTTCATATAGTAAAGTTGACCAATACGGATTTATTCAAACTCCTTATTTAGTAGTTGACCGTAGTGGAATTAAAAACGGGGAAGTAATTCCAAGAGTTACTGAAGAGTTTGTCTTCTTAACTGCAAGTGAAGAAGAAAGACAATTTATCGCTTCAGCGGCAACTCCTCTTGATGAGCATGGATTCTTCTTAGAAGATAGAGTTGTTGGTAGATTAAACGGCGAAACGACAATCGTTGATGCTTCTCAAGTATCATACATGGACGTTTCTCCAAAACAAATTGTCTCAGTTGCGACATCAACGATTCCATTCTTGGAACACGACGAAGCATCACGTGCGCTAATGGGCGCGAACATGCAACGTCAAGCGGTGCCACTAATGATGCCAGAATCACCAGTTGTTGGTACAGGAGTTGAATATCGTGCTGCTAAAGACTCTGGTGCGACTATTATTTGTCAAACTGGCGGGTTTGTCACATACGTTGATTCTAACGTAATTAAAATTACCGAATCTCCATTCCAAAGAGTTGAACACAATGGTGAAGTATTATTTGATTTTGGCCATGAATTTACTTTTGAAAATGCATTAAAGTTATCAGAAAATAATTTAACTACAGAAGGTATTTATGAATTAATTAAATTCGATCGTTCTAACCAAAACACATGTATTTTACAAACACCATTAGTTTCATATGGTGATTGGGTTGACGCGGGCGAAGTTATCGCTGATGGTCCTTCAACTGATAAAGGTGAGTTAGCGTTAGGTAGAAACGTAACTGTAGCTTTCATGATGTGGGAGGGATACAATTACGAAGACGCGATTATTATGTGTGAAGATTTAGTTAAACATGATGTTTATACTTCAGTTCACATTGAAGAATATGAAATCTTTAACCGCGAATTAAAAGCTGGTCAAGGAAAAGAAGAAATTACTCGTGAAATTCCTTTCGTAAGTGCGGAAGCTGTGAGAAACTTAGACGAAAATGGAATCGTTATCGTTGGTTCTGAAGTTAAAGAAGGCGATATTTTAGTTGGTAAGATTACGCCAAAAGGATCAAGTGATCCACAACCAGCGGAAAAATTAATTCAAGCGATTATTGGTGAAAAATCACGCGAATATCGTGATACATCACTAAAAGTTCAACACGGCGGTGGCGGTGTTGTCCAAAAAGTTCTTCACTTTAAGAAAGGGAAGAAAAATTTACCTGAAGGAATTACCCTTCCAACAGGAGTTAATGAACAAATTAAAGTTTTCGTTGCCAAAAAACGTAAAATCTCTGAAGGAGACAAGATGGCAGGAAGACACGGAAATAAAGGGGTTATTTCGAAAATTTTACCAAGAGAAGATATGCCATATATGGCTGATGGGACACCAATTGACATCATGTTAAATCCACTAGGGGTTCCATCAAGAATGAACATTGGTCAAATTCTAGAAATCCACTTAGGTCAAGCTGCGAAAAACTTAAACGTTAAAATTGCGGCCCCAGTTTTTGATGGGGTAAGTGACCAAGAACTTGCTGATATTATGAAAGAAGGAGGAGTTTCTCCTGACGGCAAGATGATTTTATACGATGGTAGAACTGGTGAACCATATGCTAACCCAATTTCAGTTGGTGTGATGTATATGATTAAACTTTCACACATGGTTGATGATAAATTACATGCGAGAAACGTCGGACCATATACTTTAGTTACTCAACAACCAATGGGTGGTAAAGCCCAAAATGGTGGACAACGTTTTGGAGAGATGGAAGTGTGGGCATTGTATGCATATGGTGCCGCACACACGCTTCAAGAGTTATTAACAGTTAAATCAGATGATATGACTGGACGTAATAAGGTTTATAGCGCCATTACTTATGGTCGAGAAATACCAAAAGCGTCACTTCCTGAATCATTTAGAGTTTTAACTCATGAACTTCAAGCCCTAGGATTATATGTTGAATTAATTAACTCGGAAACTGGAGAAAACGACGCAGTTAAATCACTAGTTAGACCTGATCAAAGATTTAGAGGAGGGTTCCGTTAATGAACGTTGATTTAAAATTAAAAATATCTCAATTAAAAATTAGCGATGAAGCCAAACAAGCCTTATTTTTAACAGGTATTATGACTCTTGAAGATGCTAATACTTATGATATTGATAACTTTAGAACTATTTTAGGAACTTTAAATCCTGAAGTAGAAGATGAAATTAAAAAATTATTATTAAAGTATGGCCTACCTTCAAATTTAAAAGACTTAAAGTTAACTGATGATGTAACTAAAGTTTTAATTGACGCTAATATCAATTCAACTATAGATTTACTAACAGCTAATCGTTCAAATTTATATCGTTTATTTAGAAACGATGAGTTTGAATTAGGCGAAATTAATAATGTTTATTCTTTTTACGGATTAGATGCGTTAACTGAAGCTGACTTTGATGAACACGCTGAATTATTAAGAAGTCAACAAGATGTTGAAGATATTAATATAACTAAAAGAATTCAAAAAGAAGTTAAAAGAACGAGAAAAGGCTATGGGTCAAGAACTTATAACCATTTCAAAATTAGATTAGCTTCTCCTGATGAAATTCGTGCCTGGTCATATGGTGAAGTTCAAAACCACGAAACAATTAACTATCGTACCGCCAAACCAGAAGAAGGCGGATTATTCTGTGAAAGAATTTTCGGGCCAACAAAATCACACCAATGTCGTTGCGGGAAAAAACAAGTTTCTAACCATGGACAAATTTGTCCGAAATGTGGGGTTGAAATTACTGACTCTTTAGTTAGAAGAGAAAGAATGGGCCACATTGAGCTTGAAGCTCCTGTCGTTCATACTTGGTATTTAAAAAATTCACCATCACGCTTAGCAATTCTTTTAGGAATTAAAGCGAAAGCCTTAGAAGAAGTTGTTTATTATTCATCATATATCGTCATTGATCCAGGATCAGTGCCACAACTTAAGAAAAAAGATGTTTTAACTGAACAAGGATACTTTATGTTACTTGAACAGTTTGGTCGTCGTTTTGAAGCCCAAACTGGTGCTGAAGCAGTAAAAACACTTTTAACTGAATTAGATTTAGAAAAAGAAATTAAAATTTTAAGACAAAAGTTTAAAACTTCAACTAAACAAAAACGCGAAAGAATTATTCGTCGTTTAGAAGTTTTAGAAGCGTTTAACAACTCTGATAATAAACCAGAGTGGATGGTTATGGACGTTATTCCGGTAATACCACCTGATCTTCGTCCAATGGTTCAACTTGATGGTGGTAGATTTGCCACAACCGACCTAAACGATTTATATCGTCGTATTATTAACCGTAATGCGAGGCTTAAAAAAGAAAAAGAAGAAAACGCACCTCGTTTAGTTATTAAAAACGAAATGCGGATGTTACAAGTAGCGGTTGACGCGTTATTTGATAACTCACGCGGCGGTCGCCGTGCGGCAATGGGCCGTGACCGTCCTTTAAAATCACTCTCTGATTTATTAAGAGGTAAACAAGGTCGTTTCCGTCAAAACTTACTTGGAAAACGTGTTGACTACTCAGGTCGTTCCGTAATTATTGTTGGACCGGACTTAAAGATGTATCAAGCCGGAATTCCAAGAGAGATGGCTATTATATTATTTAAACCATTCGTTTTAAGAGAATTAATTAAAAATTATAATATTAATCGTGGTGAAGCTAACCGAAAATATGAACGTTTAGACGATGATGTTTGGCAAGCTTTAGAAACTGTTGTCCAAGAACACCCAGTTTTACTAAACCGTGCGCCAACCCTACACCGTTTAGGGATTCAAGCGTTCGAACCAAAATTAATCGATGGTAAAGCCATTCGTTTACACCCACTAGTAACGCCAGCATTTAACGCGGACTTTGACGGTGACCAAATGGCGGTTCACGTACCATTATCACCAGAAGCTCAAGCAGAAGCCAGACTTCTAATGTTAGCATCAAATAACATTTTAGCGCCAAAAGATGGTAAACCAGTTGTTACCCCAGCGCAAGACATGGTTCTAGGTAACTACTATTTAACAATGGAAGATATCTATGATCCAGCTGATGAAACAACTCACATCAATCGTAATGAAGGAAGATTTTTCTCATCATTTGAAGAGGCAAGTATTGCCCTTCATAATAAAGAGATTGGATATCATACTAGAATTTTGATTAAGCCAACCGCAATTGATAAAAACTTCACAGAAGAACAAAAATCAAAATATTTAATTACGACAATCGGTAAAATGATTTTTAACCAAATCTTACCACCAAGCTTTCCATATTTAAATGAACCAAGTAATGAAAACCTACTTGAAAAAACTCCTAATAAGTATTTCTTAGATAAAGGTATCAATCCAAAAGATCACTTTGCCAAACAATCAAAAGAAGATTTACCAAGTCCATTTAAAAAAGGATTCTTATCCCAAATCATTGACCAAGTCTTTAAACGTTATGAAATTACTGAAACTTCAAAGATGTTAGATGATTTGAAAGATTTAGGTTTTAAATATTCAACTATTTCAGGAATTACCGTATCAATTGCCGATATGAACGTTTATAGCGGTAAACAAGCAATTCTAGATCGATCTAATGCGGAAGTTAATGAAATTTTTGAACAATATAACTTAGGGATGTTAACTGATAGCGAACGTAAGAGATTAGTTATTGCCATTTGGAAAAACGCCCTAGATGAAATTGAAAAAGGAGTTATTCAAAACTTAGATCATAAGAACAACTTATTTATGATGAGTGACTCGAAAGCGAGAGGTAGCATTGGTAACTTCGTTCAATTAATCGGAATGAGAGGGCTAATGAGTAACCCTAAAGGTGAAACAATTGAAGTTCCGGTCCAAGCCTCATTTAGAGAAGGATTAACGGTATCTGAGTTCTTTATCTCGACCCACGGTGCGAGAAAAGGATCAACTGACACGGCATTAAAAACGGCTGAGTCAGGCTATTTAACAAGAAGACTAGTTGACGTCGCTCAAGATGTAATTATCGTAACTGATGATTGCGGTACTGAAAAAGGCGTGGTTCAAGAAGAAGTTATCGTTGACGGTAATATGAAGGTTGCCCTACATACAAGAATTACTGGTCGTTTCCTAGCAAGAGATGTTATTCATCCAGTAACTAAAGAAGTTATCCTAAGAAGAAACGAATTAATTACTGAAGATATCGCTCATGAAATGGTTCGTGCTGGAATTACTAAAGTTGAAATTAGATCTAACTTAACATGTGATGCACAAAACGGAGTTTGTGCGAAGTGCTACGGCTTAAACTTAGCTACTAACAAACCAGTTGAAGTTGGAGAAGCAGTCGGAGTTATTGCCGCTCAATCAATTGGTGAACCTGGTACTCAGTTAACGATGCGTACTTTCCACACTGGTGGAGTTGCCTCAGGCTCAGATATTACCGCCGGTCTTCCAAGAGTTCAAGAATTATTTGAAGCGAGAAATCCAAAAGGACGTGCCGTCATTAGTGAATATCGTGGTAAAGTTAAATCAATTCATGTTAACTCTAAAAATGGAATTCAAACCGTTACGATTAGTGATTTTAGAGGAATTGATCATCAATATCAAGTTGATCCAAATGTTGAATTATTAGTTAAGGAAAAAGACGATGTCATGCCAGGAACTAAGTTAACTCACGGATCAATTAATCCAAAAGAATTAGTTAGAGTTGTTTCGGTAGAAGCTGCTCAAAAATATATTCTAGAAGAAGTTCAAAAAGTATATCGTCAACAAGACGTAGGTATTAATGACAAACATATTGAATTAATCGTTCGTCAAATGACGAGAAGAATTTTAGTAGTTACTGAAGGTGACACTGACTTACTTCCAGGATTAGAAGTATCAATTCACGAGTTTAAAGCTGCTAACTTACAAGCTATTAAAGAAGGTAAGCGTCCAGCAGTAGGTCGTCCAATTTTATTAGGTATTACTAGAGCTTCGTTAAGAAGTGATTCATTCTTATCAGCAGCATCATTCCAAGAAACAACTAGAATTCTTGCTGATGCGGCGATTAGAGGTAAAGTTGATGAACTTCATGGCTTAAAAGAAAACGTAATTATTGGTGGATTAATCCCTGCTGGTACTGGTATTTTAAACGAAAAGTCATATCATTATGACCGTGAGCCAGAATCAGAGGAACAAGAATTACTAGAAGAAAGTTTCCAAAGACTTCAAAAGAAGTGGAGATAATTAATTTAATTTTAAAAGGTGTAATGAGTTTTTATTACACCTTTTTTCTTCACGCTTTTTTTGGTATATTGTATAAGAAAATTATATTTGATATAATATAAATACGAAAGGAGTATCTTAAAATGAAGAAGAAACTAACATTACTATTATTACTATTTTTAAGTATTTTCGCTTTTACTGGATGCAGCGCTTCTAACCATCGTGGTGATGGGAGCCCGAATGCTAGCGGAGATGGTTCAGGTGCGACTGAGCAAAGTTTAATTTTAACGGATCCATCAAGAAAAATCATTTATACAGTTGAAGTCAGTATTAAAACTAAAGATTTAATTGGAACAACTAATGAAATTAAAGGTAAATTAGTTGCCGGAGAAGATTGGGTCGAAAAGGAAAACATGACTGATAACTCTAACTATATTATTTTTAGAGTTAAAACATCAAGATTAAATGAGTTTGTTAATGCGTTAAGAAACGAATATGAAACGACACAATTTAAATTAGAATCAGAAGATGTTTCATTAGATTATGCCGATGTTGAAGCTAAAAAACAAGTCTTGCAAACAACATTAGATAATCTTCGCCAATATAAGACTACAATTCCTCCTGGTGATATTACTAGATTAATGCAAATTGATAAAGAAATTGAAACTAGACAATATGAACTAGATAGAATTGAACGTCAGTTGTTAGTTTATAATCAACGAGTCGGATTTAGTACAGTTAAAGTCTATGTTTATGGCGAAAAAGCTAGTCCAAAACCACCAACATATGATAAGGCATTATCAAATAGTTTTAGTAATGGTTGGAATGCAGTATTAGCAATTTTAAAATTCTTTGGCCAAGCGTTAGCGACAATAATACCATTTGCGGTTATCATAGTTCCGGTTGGTGCCGTTATATTAGGTATTGTCTATAGAGATAAGATTAAAGCTCGTTTCAAGAAAGACAAAAAAGAAAAAACACAAGAAGAAGAACCGCAAGAAAAAGAGAATAAAGAATAACATATAAAGGGGATTGTAGTGCAATCCCCTTTATTTGATAA
>JAAYXR010000030.1 GCA_012515785.1 Acholeplasmataceae bacterium
AAGTGAATTATACATACAAAGTATGGTATAATTATTATTAGAGTTGGAGGATTTTTATGGGATTTAAATTAGCAATCGATGGACCAGCGGCATCGGGAAAAAGTACAATTTCAGCAAGATTGGCCAAAGAATTAGGCTGGGAGCATATTGATACTGGTTCAATGTATCGAGCTGTTACTTTAATCGCCTTAGAAAAAAAGATTAATCTTGAAAATGAAAGTGAATATTCATTTGTCAAGGATTTAGATATAAAGTATCACAAAGGTAGAATATTAGTTGATGGACGTGATGTTTCAAAAGAAATTAGAGAACCAATCGTTAATGAAAATGTCTCGTTAGTATCTTCATTCCCTAGTGTTAGACGTGAACTAGTGACACTACAAAAAAAAGCAGCAAGCGTTGGTAATGTCATTGTTGATGGTAGAGACATTGGAACGGTTGTGATGCCTGAGGCGGATTTAAAAATATTTTTAATCGCATCAGTTGATGAAAGAACTCGGAGACGATATTTAGATTTTATTAATTCTGGTAAAGTAGTTGATCTAAATAAAGTTAAAGAAGATTTACAAATTAGAGATAAAAAAGATTCAACTAGAAAAGAATCACCACTAATTAAAGCCGATGACGCAATATTACTTGATACAAGTGATTTGTCAATAGATGAAACAATAGAAGCAATTATTAAGTTAATTAATGATAAAAGAGGAGAATGATTATGGACTTAAAAAACAAAAATGCAAGTCAGTTTGATGAAATGAGCATGGACGACTTAATGGATCTTAAGGTAAATGTTCCAAGAGTAGGACAAAAAGTAAAAGCTAGAGTAGTTAAAATTCTTGATGAAGGAAGATTACTTTTACTTGATTTAAATGCTCAAACAGAAGGAAGAATTTATTTAGAACAGTACACTAAAAAACCAGTTAATAGTTTCAAGGAATTGGGTATTAAAGTAGGGGATGAAGTTACAGCCGAAATTAAAAAGGTTCAAGATGACCCAGCTTTAATTCTACTTTCTAGACTAGGATTGGTATCTGAAGAGCATCTTTCAGAATTAGAAGATGCATTAAAAAATGAAACAATAATTACTACTAAAGTAAAAAGTTCAAATAAGGGTGGATTAGTTTTAGGCTATCACTCTTATGAGTTATTTTTACCTAAGAGTTTATTAGATCACGAATTATATGAAAAGCGTGAAGAATTAACTGGAACTGATTTAGAAGTAGTTGTTAGTGAAATTAAGCCTGGTCGAGGTCGTAACCGCAAACCTAACATTATTGCCTCAAGAAAACCTATTTTTGAAGCAGAACGTCAAGCGGCTTACGAAGAAAGAATGGAACTTCGTTTAGAAGAACTAGATAAGATTAATACTGGTGATATTTTAGTTGGAACGATTGAAAAATTAGAACCACACGCAGCAACTGTTAAGTTTGAGCATGTGATGGGGCTTTTAAGAATTTCTCAAGTTTCTCACTATCGTATTGATAAATTAGAAAATGTGTTATCAATTGGTGATGAAGTTAGAGTTAAAGTCATTAAAAAAGAAGGTAATCGTTTAGATTTATCGGTTAAAGCGTTACTTCCAACTCCGTTTGAAGAGTTCGCAGCAACTCATAAAGTTGGTGACAAAGTAACTGGTAAAGTAGTTCAAAAATTACCATTTGGATTAAGAATTGAAGTGGCTAGAGATGTAGTTGGATTATTACATAGAAGTGAATATTCATGGAATCCAAACGATAATTTTGATGCACACGTAGTTCATGGTGACCAAGTGGATTTAGTAATTATTCAAATTGATAAGAAACGTGAAAGAATTAACTTATCTAAGAAAGCATTAGAAGATGACCCTTGGAAAAACGTTACTATTAGAAGAGAACAAATTACTGATGCTAAGATTTTAAAATTCACTGAAAACCACGTTGTAGTTGAAGTTCAAGGTGTTGAAGGAACTATCGCTAATGATGAAATGGGACTTGAAAAAGGAAGACCAGAAGAATACTTTGCTGTTGGTGATGTTTTAGAAGCGGTAGCGATTAAAGTAGACCGCAGATCATGGTTATTAGAACTATCACTTAAGAGAGTTCAAGAAATTGCTGCTCGTCAAGAAGTTCAAAAACATTTAGCTGAACAAGATGACGAAAGCGGAATTACTATTGGAGAAATTTTAAATAAATAATCATTCATTAAAAGGAG
>JAAYXR010000031.1 GCA_012515785.1 Acholeplasmataceae bacterium
CGGTAGTCAAAGCTACATTAAAATGCATCAAATCCACAGTACCATATATAAATTATAGTAGAAAATCTTAAGAAAGGAAATGTATACTCGATTTACTATAATTTACTATTTAGAGTATACAAGATAAGATGCCAAATAATGATTTAACATTAAAAGCTAAGTGGCAAGCCAATAATTATATAATTACTTTTAATGGAAATGGCGCGGATAATGCCGGTGAAGAAGGCATCATGCCTAACTTAATGGCAACTTATGATCAATCAATTATATTAACCCAAAACACCTTTACTAAAAACCTCCATCAGTTCATGGGTTGGGCGCTTACTTTTGATGGAGAAGTCAAATATAGTAATCAAGCTTCTGTTTCAAATCTTGCTGAAAGTGAAGAAGTTACTTTATGGGCCGTTTGGGCACCGCAACGTAAACTTACTGTGAATTTAAATGGTGGTCAATTGCCTGAAGGTGTTGAAGGTAATGAATTTTATTTTAATGATGATGACTTCCCACTCATATTACCACCTATAACTAAGAATCCAATTGGAAATCTCCACTTTGAGTTTTTAGGTTGGTATGATCAAAATAGTACTGCTGGAAATAAATATGTTCAATTAACGATTCCAGCTGACTATACTATATATGCTATATGGGATGAAGTTTATCATTTTGGAGAATATCCACAAACTAAAGTAACCGATCAAGAATTAATTACCATCTTAAATGGTTTAACACCAGTAGTATCAACCAAGACAATATCAACATCAGGGGCCGAATCACACACAGAACAGTGGCAAACAATTACATACGATGGTAATAAATATGAAAAAGTCGGTTCACACTACTATAAATATGAACCAATCGCCTTTAAGAAATTAGCAGATGGTACCTACTATTCAAAACGTATTATTGATTACTCACCATTTGATAATGGTCAAGCTAATTCCAACGTTTATGATACTAGTTATGTTAAACGATATCTAAACGAAGTCTTTAACACTAAATCAGGAACTACTGTAATTGTCGGATTATCACGTGAGCAGTTATTAAATGCATCTCACTTCTCTAATGACGCAGCTAGAGCGGCAGTTGCAACCGACTATGCCGCAGCAATCTATAGTATTAAAAAAACTTCAATATCTTGGGTTCATGAAGAGGAATATCCTAATAGCTACTGGACACGCACCCCATTATCGATGGCAGATACACACGTCTTTTATGTTTATTATCGAGGATCCATTCTTAACCAATACTCATGTAATCTGCTTCTTGGATTACGTCCAATTATTAGTCCTTAATTAGATTAAACTAGGAAATATCGCAAAAAGATATTTCCACAATAGTTATAAATGTTAATATAAAAGTACCCAAAAATATGAATGTAACTTTTATTAGTTATAGTCATAAATAAAAGGGTACTTTTATTTTTTAAGAAATAAAAAAATGTCATCCAAGAGGAAAAGGTAATTTAGAAAATAAGGCTTATTTATAAAAATTATATTAATAATATTATTGCATAATATTAAAATAAAATGGTATAATAAAAATGATGTGGTAAAAACATTTTTACTAAAAAAAGTTGTTATAAAAAACCTAAGGGAGGAAAAAAGATGACAAAAAAAGTTATTAAATCAATGAATGGTAACGAAGCGGCGGCATATTGTGCATATGCATTTAGTGAAGTCGCAGCGATTTACCCAATTACACCATCTTCACCAATGGCTGAATACATTGAAATGTGGGCAGCTAGAGGCGATAAAAACTTATTTGGTGTACCAGTTAAAGTAGTTGAAATGCAAAGTGAAGCCGGAGCTGCAGGTACAGTTCATGGATCACTTCAAATGGGAGCATTAACTACGACATTTACAGCATCTCAAGGCTTACTTTTAAAAATTCCTAATATGTATAAGATTGCTGGGCAAGGATTACCAGGGGTAATTCATGTAGCTGCAAGAAGTATTGCAGCACAAGCATTATCAATCTTTGGTGACCATCAAGACGTAATGGCAGCCAGACAAACTGGATTTGCTATGTTAGCTTCTAACTCAGTTCAAGAAGTTATGGATTTAGCCGGAGTTGCTCATTTATCAGCCATTAAATCGCGTGTTCCATTTATGCATTTCTTTGATGGATTTAGAACTTCTCATGAAGTTAATACTATTGAAGTGCTTGATTATAAAGTATTTGATAAATTACTTGATAGAGATGCAGTAGCTGAATTTAGAAAATTAGGTTTATCTCCTAATCGTCCTGTAACTAGAGGATCAGCACAATCGGATGACGTTTATTTCCAATCTAAAATTGCTACAGTTCAAAAATACAACGGTGTTGATGATATCGTAGCTGGTTATATGAAAGAAATTTCTAAAGTAACTGGACGCGAATATGCACCATTTGTTTACTTTGGTCATCCTGAAGCAACTGATGTTATTATTGCAATGGGATCAGTTGTTGATACATCTAAAGAATTAATTCAAGCTTTAGTTCAAAAAGGAGAAAAAGTAGGTATTTTATCAGTTCATCTTTATCGTCCATTTAGCAAAAAATATTTCATGAAAGCTATGCCTAAGACTTGCGAAAGAATCGCAGTCTTAGATAGAACTATTGAAGCTGGTTCAGTTGGAGAACCATTATATTTAGATGTTAAATCTATTTACTACGAAGAAGCAAAACAACCAGTTATTCTTGGCGGTATTTACGGATTATCATCTAAAGATACTACTCCAGCATTAATTGCTGCAGTATTTAAAAATTTACGTGGTAAACAAAAGAACCACTTTACAATCGGAATTAAAGACGATGTTGGCCATTCATCATTAGATCCAATTCATGAAGTTGAAATGACTCATCCATCAACAAGTGAATTATTATTCTTCGGTTTAGGTTCTGATGGTACGGTTGGAGCAACAACTAACATTGTTAAGATTGTTGGCGATAATACACCACTTTACTCACAAGCTTATGCGTCATATGACTCTAAAAAAGCTGGTGGGGTAACAAGAATGCATGTTAGATTTAGTCCAGAACCAATTAGATCAACATATTTAGTTAATGAACCAAACTTTATTTCTTGTTCAACTGATACATATCTATTTAAATATGATATGTTAAAGGGATTAAGAAAAGGTGGAACTTTCTTACTTAATACCGCTCATACTGGATTGGAACTTGAAGCATTCTTACCAAATAAAGTTAAACGTCAATTAGCAGAAAAAGAAGCGAAAATGTTTGTAGTTGATGCTAATAAAGTAGCATTAGAAATTGGATTAGGACGAAGAACTAATACGATTATGCAATCAGCATTCTTTAAATTAAACGAACAATTAATGCCGTTTGAAAAAGCGAACCAATTAATGAAAGATGCAGCACTTGAAACTTATGGACGTCGCGGTATGGAAGTAGTTGAATTAAACTATAGAGCGATTGATGCTGGCGGCAACTTATTACATAAAGTTGAAGTTAAACCAGAGTGGAAAGCATTAAAAGATGATGTTAAGGCTCAAGATGATAAGCGTCCAGCATTCGTTAAAAATTTAGCTGATATCGTTAATGCAATTGAAGGAGATTCACTACCAGTATCAGCATTTATGGATTATGAAGACGCTCATATGGAAGCTGGATCGACTGCCTATGAAAAACGCGGTATTGCTAACTTCGTTCCAGAGTGGAAACCAGAAACTTGTATTCAATGTAATGCGTGCGTCTTTGCTTGTCCTCACGCAGTAATTAGATCATTTATTGTCGATGAAGACGAACAAAAAGACTTACCAGAAGGCTCACTTACTAAACCAGCTCAAGGAAGAGATATGCAAGGCAAATTATTCTCAATTCAAGTCTCACCACTTGATTGTACTGGATGTGGTGTGTGCGTTGATGTCTGCCCAACTAAGCCAAACAAATCATTAGAAATGAAACCTATTGGTGAAGAATTAGCCGCTGGTAAACAACAACAAGCAGATCATTTCTTCAACCATGTTACTTATAAAGATTTAGGA
Source organism: Acholeplasmataceae bacterium (assembly GCA_012515785.1). Taxonomy (GTDB): domain Bacteria; phylum Bacillota_I; class Bacilli_A; order Acholeplasmatales; family Acholeplasmataceae; genus DUQW01. The sequence goes on from JAAYXR010000031.1 coordinate 3,990, forward strand.
ACAGATAACATGAAAAATGCTATGTTCCGTCAACCATTATTTGAATTTAGTGGTGCTTGTGCTGGATGTGGGGAAACACCATATATTAAAGCCGTAACTCAATTATTTGGCGATAGAATGATTATTGCTAACGCAACTGGATGTACTTCAATTTACGGTGGTTCTTTCCCAAGTACTCCTTATACAACTAATGAATCAGGCCATGGTCCTGCTTGGGCAAACTCTTTATTTGAAGATAATGCTGAATTTGGATTTGGTATGAAAGTAGCTTATGATACAATGCGTGCTCGTTTAGAGACTATTGTTGAAGCTAATTTAAAAGATATGCCAGCTAAACTAAAAGAATTATTAGTTGATTGGCAAGAAAATAAAAATAATGGCGATCGTACTAGAGAATTATCACCACTAATCGTAGCTGAACTTGAAAAAGTTAACAAGCCATATGCCAAAGAATTATTAGAATTAAAAGACTATTTCGTGAAAGTATCACAATGGATCTTTGGTGGCGATGGCTGGGCCTATGATATTGGTTATGGTGGAATTGACCACGTAATCGCTAATTATGAAGATGTTAATATTTTAGTATTAGATACTGAAGTTTATTCTAACACTGGAGGTCAAGCTTCTAAAGCGGCTCCAACAGGATCAATTGCGAAATTTGCGGCAACAGGAAAAGCAACTAAGAAGAAAGACTTAGCAGCAATCGCAATGAGTTATGGTCACGTTTATGTAGCTCAAATTTCTCATGGTTCATCACCAGCTCAAGTTATTAGAGCCCTAAGAGAAGCCGAAAGCTATCCAGGACCATCACTAATTCTAGCTTATGCACCTTGTATTGAACATGGTATTAAGGGCGGATTAGCTAATTCTCAATCTCAAGCTAAATTAGCGACTGATTGTGGATACTGGCCAACATTCCGTTATGATCCAAGATTAGAAGCTGAAGGTAAGAATCCATTTAAGATTGATGCACCTAGAAGACCTAAATGGGATTTATACCGCGATCATTTAATGACTGAAAACCGTTATGCTCAATTAGTTAACATTAACCCAGAAAATGCTGAAGCTCTATTAGCTCAAAACTTAGTTGATGCTAAGCGCCGCTGGGCAATGTATAAACGCTATGAAGCAATGGATTACTCATTAGAAGAAGACAAGTAATTAAACTTTAAAAATAGATAACTCGTGTAGCACATTTTCGTGTTACACGAGTTAACATATTTAATACAAAATATAGCATTTTCAAAAGAATTGCTGTAGTGTGAAAAATGAGCAGTGCTCATTTTTTATTTAATCGCTTTACTAAAAGATTTTACATTGATAGAAAGGAAGTAAAATTATGCTAAAAATTGGCGATAAAGTTCAAGATTTTAAACTGTTTGATTACAGTGGAAATATTCATACATTAAGTGAGTATTTAGGTAAGAAAATAGTCATCTATTTTTACCCAAAAGACAACACTCCGGGATGCACCAGACAAGCTTGTGATTTTAGAGATAATTTTCATGAAATTAAGCGGTTAAATGTCGTGTTATTTGGTATTAGTGCTGATGGTGCTAAAAGTCATGAAAGATTTTCAAATAAGTTTAATTTACCGTTTACTTTATTAAGTGATGAAGACAATAAAGTTGCAACATATTTTGGAGCCTACGGTGATAAAAAAGTCTTTGGGAAAAAGACAGTAGGAATTATTAGATCAACTTACATCATTGACGAAAAAGGAATAATTGAACAAATTTGGCATCCAGCAAATGCTTCAAAAAACGTTTTAGAAGTTGTAAATTATTTGAATAAATAAGCGTAATAATTTTGAAAAAAGACAATAATAGGATAAAATAGTGTATAACTCACTTTAATTGTTAAATAAAAACCTATAGGAAGGGGAAAAATGATATGAAAAGATTTGTAAGAGTGCTAGTTCTATTAATAGCACTAGCAATAACAAGTGTTGGATTATTTGCGTGCGATAAAACTGCGGAATTTACGGTTACTTTTGATTCACAGGGTGGAAGCGAAGTTGCATCGCAAAAAGTAAAAGATGGCAAAGTTGCTGTAAAACCAAAAAATCCAACTAAAGAAGGCTTTGAATTTGGATATTGGTATTTAGTTGAAGGGTCAGAGTATGACTTTCAAACTCCAGTTACATCCAATATTACTTTAAAAGCGTTATGGGACGGAGGCGAATATACCGTTACCTTTGATACTGATGGTGGTTCTTCAATTGCGCCAGTAGTTGTCGCCGCGAACGGCAAAGTAACAAAACCAGAAGATCCAACCAAAGATGGATTTAAATTTAATTTTTGGACTAAAGATGGAGCGGAATTCTCATTTGATACACCAATCACCGGTAACATTACCTTAAAAGCTAATTGGACTGAATTATCAGTGGCTGATCAAATTGAAGAAGATTATCAAGCCGTATTAGCCAATTTCGTTGTCAGTAGTGTTCAAGTTAATACACCGACAAAAGGGCCAATTCACGGGTCACGTATTACATGGAACTCAACAACACCATATGTTTCAAACTCAGGGATTGTTTTACCATTATTACACGGACAAGATCCAACAACAGTTACACTTTCAGCAACTTTTAGAATTGGAACCGAAAGAGTTAAAAAAGATTTTGATGTTGAATTAAAACCAGCGGCTCCGGTTGTTTTAACGAATTCAAGAGAAGTTCAATTTAGTAATAAAACTACTGAATATACTATTCCTGATGGTGTTTTAGAATTATGGTTTGAAGAAAATGGAACTGTACCATATGTCAATCCTGAAAAATTCTTAAAATTAGTTGAAGGATTTGTTGATCCAGCATTTCTATCAATTATGGAATTTACATATGAAGCAGGCGCATTAATTATTTATTATCCGTATTATGACGAGGAAGAAGATTATACATATCATTTAACTGCGGTGATTGATTCTGTTAAAAATACAATTACGACACCAGACCCTGGCTTTTATTGGGCATATGTTTACTCAACAGAAACTAACTATAGTAGAAACATTACATATCCTGATAATGCTGATGCAAGTCGTGAGACTACAGGACTTGATTTAGTTTATCATTTAGGTGATTATAACTTACAAATTGTTAATAAAGATGGACAAATTTTAATGCCATTTAACTTAGTGAACCAATTATTTGCTGGTTCAAGCTACTATAATGTTTTCTATAATGGTGACGCTTTAGTTGGTATTTATGCATTACCAGATGAAGGAACTGATGAGTATGATGCAATGATGGATACATCATTAAGAGGTACAAGTTTTTCACCTGATTTAGTTGTTAATAATTTCAACTCATTAGCGTTTTATATGGATAATTTTTACGGATTGAAAGAATATTATGGCATTACAACTTTCTATGACTTATTAATGGAAAAAGCCTCAATTTTCTTAAGTACTGATCCAAAAGTCTTTGATGGAGCTTTAGGCCAATTAATTTATAAAACAATTGATGAACTCCATACCAGTTATGGTTATCCATCATATTATAGTGAAAAAGGATTTTCAGGCTACACAATTACTAAAATTGGCGATTTCGGTCCAAAAGTAGGTGGCTGGTACCAAAATTCATTATGGGCAACTCAAGATGTTATTAGTGCAAAGTGGGGGTCAACGGCAGATAAACCTGGCTATTGGTTCTTAAATGAAGCAAAAACTCATGCAGTAATTACATTAAATAGTTTCAAAACTAAAGACATTTATGAAAGTGCAACTTTTGATAATACGTTGGTTCAAAATATTATGGAAGATACCACACTTTCACTACCAGCAGCGACTGGAACTAAGTTTTTCTTCTATAACTCAGGAACTCAAGAAAATGAAATCTTAGAAATAGTTATTAAAGGTGTTGCTGAAACATACTTTAATGATTATAAAGCGTTATTAGAAGCAGCCGGATTTACTTATGTTTTCGAACCATCAGGAGCGAGCCCTGTCGGGTATTTTAAGAAGACTTTTGGTGAGATTGAATACATGGTTGTAGCCAAATATGATGCAGAATATCAAGTTTTCTATATCGGTGTTGCTGATGAATTACCAGCAAGTTATAGTCAAGAATGGTTAGTGACAGGTGATGTTAGTGCATTAATTAACGGTGATAGTGCAGTTTATATGGAATTTACATTAGATAAGATGTTTGCTGAAAGTCCTTCATTAACTCACGTTACTTTAGATGTTTCATATAACACCGGTGGTAACGTTGGTGCCTTATATAGAATTGTTGGATTTGTAACTTCAGAACCATTTAGAGCGACTCGTATTACCGCAAATACTGGTTCTAAATCAAGTTCATATATTCAAATTGAAAATGTTCCAAATTATGGCCCAATTAAATGGTCATTACTAGTTTCAAATGTTACATTTAGTGCTGGTAATAGTATGGCAACCATCTTTAAAGAAAATAATTTAGGTCCAATTATAGGATTAAGAACTGGCGGTGGAACTAGTTCAGTTACGCCAATTTTATTACCTAATGGAACAGCATTTACTATGAGTAGTAACTCGATGAACGGCATTAGAACCGGTAGTGGAACCGATGCTGATCCGTACATTTATACCAATAATGAAGCAGGAATTGTCCCTGATTATTTGATTGATTTAGAAAATCTTTATGATGAAGCAACAATACTAGAAATACTAAATCAACATATATGGTCTTGAAAACAAAGTTAAATAATTATATAATTATTATGCTTGAAAGTGTTTTCATAGCAAAATTCAGTAAAAATAGTTGACTATAACCGAAAATTGTAGTAAACTCATAAAAACTAATAATTAGTTTTAAAAAAGAAGGAGAGAAAAAATGAAAAGAATTACAACATTAATTTTAGCATTCTTAGCCGTTGTACTTTTAGCTTCTTGTCAAAAGAAAATTTACACAGTTACTTTTGACACTCAAGGAGGAAGTGCGGTTGAAGCACAAAAAGTTGAAGAGGGCCAATTAGCTGTACGCCCTGAAACTGATCCAATTCGTGCTGCTGACGCCGATGGACAATGGTCATTCGAAGAATGGGTAACTGCTGCAGATGGAAATACTGCATTTGATTTCAGTAAACCAATTGAAGCAGATGTTACCGTTTTTGCAAAATGGACAAGAGAAGTAGTTGTTGCGTTTAACACTAAAACTGCTGCTACTATCGAGTCACTTGTTTTAGAGCCAGGTTCACAAGTTAATGAACCAGCTGCACCTACAAGAGAAGGATTTAAGTTTGAAGGCTGGTTTAAAACTAAGAGAGGCTTAACTTGGTTAGAACCTGAAAGAGTTCAATTCCCAATTACTGTTGACAAGAGTATTACACTACACGCATACTGGGAACCAATTAGCTCTAAGAACCATAACTGGGGTCCAGGAGAAACTTATACTTCAAGTATGGATTCTAAATCAACAATCATTTTAAACCCATTTACATATCAATGGTCACATGAGTCATCATTTATGGATATGATGTCAACTCCATTATATGGATCTGAAATTGACTGGGATAAAGCGATTGAAGAAGGTGTTGCAGATGCTCCAGGGGATTTCTCAAAAATCATTAATAAAGAATTCTCAATTGACGCATTAGACTACGTAAATATCAAAATTGGTGCAACTAGATTCCCTGTTGACTCTACAGGTGATGAGCACTTAACTGAAGAAGGAAGATATGACAGAGATGCTGCTACTCAAATTCAAGACAAATCATGGACATATCACTTAAGAAATGACGTAGTATTCGAAGATGGTACACCTGTTACTGCTTATACTTATGAATTCGCATTAAAACAATACTTAGACCCAGTTCAAAACAACATGAGAGCGAACTCTTATTATAAGACTGCTGAAAACAAAAATGGATATGCTATTGCTAACGCATACGAATATTACACAGGAACAGCTACTTGGGAACAAGTAGGATTCAAAGTTATTGACGAGTATACATTTACAGTTACAACTTGGGAAGACATGTCACAATCATCAGCTGTAAGCTTTGGTTCTATGACATTAGTTCACCCAGAAATTTATACTGCATCATTAACAGCTCAAGGAACAAACTCTACTTATGGTACTCCAGCTACTCCATTCGTATCTTACGGAGCATATGTAATTAAGTCTTGGGACGAAAACCAAAAAATCGTATTCAACAAAAACTATGACTACGTTTTAAAAGGAACTATTAACTTCAAGAGCGAAGTTATTGAAATTGTTGACGATGAAAACCAAAAATTCCAATTATTTGACCAAGGTAAATTATCAGTTGTTGGTTTAACTAAAGACCACTATGATCAATATGCTGAACGTCCAGGAGTTAAAAAATCTTGGAACGGATACCCACAAAACTTAATGCTTAATACAGCTGAACCAAGAACAAGTGGTGCTAACAAGATTACTCACCCATCAATTATGTTTGATAAAGAATTCAGACAAGCTATGTTCTATGGATTCAACAGACAATACTATGCAGACAGCGTTTACGCTCCAAATACTGCATCAATGTTACCAATGCCAGGTAATGCTAAGAACTACTTATTAGACGCTCTTGCATACCATGAAACTCCACAACACTTATTAATTCTTGAAAAACATGGTATTAACCCTGAAACTATTGGATACATTCCAGAAAAAGCTAAACAATTATTTGAATCTGCATATAATAGATGGCTTGCTGAAGGAAACACTGGTCCTGTTACATTAGTATTAATTTCAGATGACGATCCATTCGGAAGAGACTTAGTAACATTTATTAAAGACTCTTACGAAACTCTATTCACTAAAGATGGAGTTAAGAGATTAGTTATCGAAATCCGTGAAATGGCTGCTGAACAATTAAAATCAGAAACAGCTGCTTGGAACTTTGACTTAAGATTAAACAACGTTGGGTTCGGTTTAAACACTGACGCTTATTTCCAATATCCAGCTATCGGATTTAACGGTATCGGAATCGGTGGAGCTAACTTAGGTATGTCTCAACCATATGATATGTCAAATAGACACTGGGAAGTATACGAAACAGAAGATCCACTACCAGAAGAATGGCTTGATGTTAAATTAACTCAAAGCTTTGCTGACGCAGCTGCATTATTAGCTCACGTTAAAGCAGATCCAGAATTAGGTAATGTTAAAGCACAAGCTCGTGGCACTCTAGTTGCTGCACCTAAGACTGATGGAAAAGAAGGCGAAATGGTATACGTAACTGTTAGCGACCATGCTGCATACTGGTATGAAGAAGTTGAAATTAACTTAATTAACACTTTCTTATACTTAGAAGAGCTTGGAGCTGACGAAAGAGAAACACAAAGCTATACTTGGTTATATGACCAATTAGTTGCCGCAGAAGGTAAAGAAGAAGGTATTTACAGAGGCGAATTAGGAAAATTCATCCAAAACGTAGTATTTGGTAAGGGAGATCCATACCCAGCTGCTATGAAAGAACCATTCGCAGGTGCTGCCTTAGACTTAGCTGAAATGATGGCAGTATTTGAAGACGTTTTCTTAACTCACGTACCAATGGTACCTACAGTTGCTCGTTCTGGAGCTACATTATATGCTGATAACGTTGTTATTGAATGGCCAGAGTATTCATACATCTTTGGTTGGGGAGCTAACAGATATAGATATCTAAATACTGACCCTGATTTCCAATAATAGAATAATTAGCTAAAATACAAATAGAATAAAAATTATTAACTAGAAAATATGCCTGAGGCCTTTGGGTCTCAGGCATATTTCTCAGTAATAAATATGTTCTCAGGTAATAAATGTTTTATTATTTGAGAAGATATAACATAAGGATGTGATTGCATGTTTAGATATTTTTTAAAGAGATTCAGTTTGATGATATTCACCTTCGTAATTACCGTGTTTATCTACTTTACCTTCATTAAGTTGATGCCAGATAACTATGTACCTAGTTTAGGACATGATAATACTTGGTATGAAAAATATAGAGAAATGGAAGGTTGGGATAAACCGATTATCGTTCAATTTGGAATGTGGGTGAGAAACATTTTCAAATATGGATCATTTGGTTTTTCGTACTTATTAAAACAAGACGTCTCCAAGGTTTATTTTGGAAAGATTCCAGCATCAGTTAAAATTAATATTGTGCCTTATCTTTTATCAGTACCATTAGCGATTGTTATTGGAGTTACTGCTGCCCTACACAAAAATAAACCATTAGACAACATAATTTCCGTAGGTATTATGATATTTATTTCGGTACCTTATTTTGTTGTCGCCGTCTTAAGTCAATATATTTTCCACTTCAAATTAGGATGGGCAATTGACTATAAAATTGCTACCGCCTCCGAGATTGGAGAGTTTGGGGCTTGGTACGGCATCCGGACCTATATGTTGCCGGTTGCGGTACTAACAATTACTGGAATTCCTGGATTAGCTAGATCAATTCGTGCTGAATTAACTGAGCAACTAACCCAAGATTATATTCTACTTGCGCGTTCAAAAGGATTGACTAAGCGTCAAGCAACATTTAGACATGCGTTAAAGAATGCAATGGTTCCATTCCTACCTGGTATTTTCATTGGAATTATCGGAGTTATGAGCGGTGGAATTATTACTGAGGAAATATTTAGAGTTGACGGAACAGGTCGAATTTACTTACAAGCATTTAATGGTCGAGATTACGCACTAATGATGCTGATTACGACTTTCTCCCAATTTTTAACATTACTAATGAGTATTGTTGGAGACTTGTCGTATACATTATTTGACCCTAGAGTCAGAGTTGGAGGAGGCAAGATTGCAAAATGAAAAATATTGATAAATCAAAATTGGTCTTGGTTCACGACGCTGATGATAGAATAGTCGATCAACCACTTGAAACAAAAGAAATCGGATATTATCGCGATTCATGGAATAGATTTAAGAAAAACAAAGCCTCATTAGTAGCTTTCGTTATTATTGTGATTATCTTTTTCTTCGTCCTTGTTGGACCACATATGAAGGTATATAAATTACCTAAAGATAACCCAACTGAAGCCTTAAGATTTGGTAACTTAACACCAAAAATCCCAGGATTTGATCGAATTGATGGATTAAATGGAACTAAAAAGTTAACTAGAGGAAAACGTTTCTTAACTCATATGTATCACAGTGAATTTGGAGAAAGCATTATTTTATCAGGGTTCCCTGAAGAATTAAAACAAGATCCAAATCACCCAGATTACGCCAATGTAACTGAACTAACAGTTAAAGTTGATTATTACCGTTACCAAAATTATATAATGTCATATATGCCAGAATCTTATTATGGTATTATCGACTCTAACGCAAGTGGCGGTCTTTATCAAGATCCACTAGGTCCAGTTAGAAAAACTAGAACTAAAGAAGAGTTTGAAGATTTAATGAAGCGAAATGTTATTATTGACATTTTAGACATTAAATCAAGTCCAAACCCTCAAGATCCAGACAACCCTTTCTATCAATATGAAGTTAGAGAAAACCAATTTATGGCCGCATTACAACAAAGTCCAGAAGATACTTATTTTTGGTTTGGAACAACTAACTCAGGTAAAGATTTGTTTACTGAACTTTGGAAAGGTGCTAGAGTTTCAATTTTAATGGCGGTTACCGTCTTAGTAATTAACTCAACAATTGGATTAACTTTAGGATCTATTATTGGATATTATGGTGGAATCGTTGACTTAATTTTCGATAGATTCGTTGAAATTATTTCATCAATTCCATTCCTAGTAGTTTTAACATTATTAACCTTAAGATTCGGTAGTGCTACATGGGTAATTGTAATTGCCTTTACCGCAACCGGATGGATTGGTTCATACGGAACTGGTAGAATGCAGTTCTACCGGTTTAAAAACAGGGAATATGTTTTAGCGGCTAGAACCTTAGGTGCTTCTGACGGAAGAATTATGTTTAAACATATCTTCCCGAATACACTCGGGTATATTGTAACTGGATATGCACTTGCAATTCCATCATTTGTTTTTACTGAAGCTTCATATTCATTCTTAGGAATTATTAACTATGCTGAGACAACAAGTGTTGGTATGCTTTTAAGACAAGGACAAGCAACGATGGCGGCACATCCACACTTATTAATCTTCCCTGCGTTATATATTGCTATCTTAATGATTGCCTTTAACTTATTCGGTAACGGCTTAAGAGATGCATTTAACCCATCATTGAGAGGAGCTGAATAATAATGAAAAGTATTTTACAAGTAAGAGATTTAAAATTATCATTTAAGACTCAATATGGTATTTTACATGCAATTAGAGGTGTTTCATTTGATTTATATCGTGGCGAAACATTAGCCATTGTTGGTGAATCAGGATCAGGTAAAAGTGTTACTGCAAGAGCCATTGTGGGATTACTTGCACCAAATGCGATTTATGAAGATGGTTCAATTATGTATCAAAATCAAGATATTATGCAACTTCCTGAAGAAGAGTTCCACAAAATTAGAGGAAACAAAATATCAATGATTTTCCAAGACCCAATGAGTAGTTTAAACCCAATTATGAGAGTGGGAAGACAAATTACTGAAGCGTTAATGTTTAAAATGGGAATGCCTAAAGCGATGGCAAAACAAAGAGCCATTGAATTAATGGAAGCCGTTGGAATTCCAAATGCCGAAAAAAGATATAATCAATTCCCATTCCAATTTTCTGGTGGGATGAGACAAAGAATTGTTATTTCGATTGCCTTAGCAAATAATGCAGAAATCTTAATTTGTGATGAGCCAACAACAGCTCTTGACGTAACTATTCAAGGACAAATCTTAGATTTAATTAATAAACTTAAAAAAGATAGAAACTTATCTGTTATCTTTATTACCCATGACTTAGGTGTTGTGGCTAACGTAGCTGATAGAATTGCAGTTATGTATGCTGGTAAGATTGTTGAAATTGGAACTGCTGAAGAAGTGTTCTATAATCCAAAACATCCATATACTTGGGCCTTACTATCATCAATGCCAAACTTAGCTACTTCGGATAAATTAGACGCAATCAGTGGAACTCCACCAAACATGATTTATCCACCAAAAGGTTGTGCTTTTGCTCCAAGAAATCAATATGCTATGGAAATTGATTTTGAGGAAGAACCACCACTATTTAAAGTATCAGACACTCACTACGCCGCAACGTGGTTATTACATCCTGATGCGCCAAAAGTAGAGCCGCCAGCAGCAGTTAAGAGTCTTCAAGAAAATAGAGGTGTTAAGCGATGAGAAAAAACCCTAAAGTAGACTATAACCATAAAGTTTTAGAAGTTAAAAATTTAAAAAAATACTTCTATGTTGGAACTGGTAAACAAAAATTAACGATTCCAGCAGTTGATGATGTCTCTTTTGATATTTATAAAGGAGAAGTTTTTGGATTAGTTGGGGAATCTGGTTGCGGTAAGACTACAACTGGACGAACAATTATCAAGTTATATGCACCAACTGATGGTACGGTTGAATTAGAAGGCGAAAGAGTTGTTAGTGGTGACTTAACTAATAGAAATAATATTCGTCGTATTAAACGTGAAACTAAAGAAAAAGTACTACAATTTAAACCAAGTCAACTGAAAAAAGTCCAAATCAAAAATAGACTCGATGAACAAATTGAATTAGCTAATTATGATATTAATATGATTAAAGGTAAATTAGCTCGCGAAATTGAAAAAATAAAACAACCTATTTTTGATTATAGAAATGAAGTTTATAAACTAAAAACAGTTTATAAATTAGATGTTGAAAATGTTAAATATCAAACTAAACAATTAGTTGAAGAACAAAAAGACTTAACAATTAATAGTTCACTTGCTGAATATGAAACAAGACAAATAATTGTTAGAAACACATATGAAAGAAAAGTTGCTGGTCTAAAAGAATCAGCGGCACTTTCTAAAGATGTTATTGAAGCTCGTTTATTAAAATTAAAAGAAGAACACGATGTTCAAAAAGCCGAATTAGAAGAGCATTATCGTCCTTTAATTGAAGAAGATGAAAAGAATAAGATTTCTAAACATGATATTAAACCAGAATTAGCTCGCCTTAAAGAACAAATGGCTAAAGACTTAAATGATTTAAAAGCTAAATATGAAGTCGATTTAGCCGCAGTAAAGGTGCCAAATAAAGAAGAAATCAAAGTTAAAGTTGAGGGATTAAAAGCTCAAGCTAAAGGAGAAATTCAAGTAATTAAAGATAAGATTAAAAACGCTAAAAAAGTTGCTAGAGAAGAAATCGTTGGCGTTGCTCAAACTAAAGAGCCGATTACTGATGAACAAAGAGCAAAAATTCAAGAAATTAAATTAGAAGCTAAAGCATTAATTGCTGAAGAACGGGCTCAAATTAGATTCATTAGACAATCTAATAGATCTAAAGAATCACTTGAAGCTTCAAGACAAATGCAAATGATTTTCCAAGACCCAATTTCATCACTTAACCCAAGAATGACAGTTAAAGAAATTGTTGGTGAAGGATTAATTATTCAAGGTGGGCATACTGATGAAGAAATTGATGCTCAAGTAGCTCACGCCTTAGAATTAGTCGGATTATCTCCAGAATTTGGAGCAAGATATCCACACGAATTTAGTGGTGGTCAAAGACAAAGAATTGGTATCGCTAGAGCGTTAATTATGAATCCAACATTTATTATCGCTGACGAGCCAATTAGTGCCTTAGACGTATCAATTAGAGCTCAAGTTATTAACTTATTAACTGAGTTAAGAACTGACTTAGGATTAACTATTTTATTTATCGCTCACGACTTATCAGTAATTCGTTTCTTCTGCGATCGAATTGCGGTTATGTATTATGGTAAAATTGTTGAATTAACTGATAGCGAAGAATTATTTGCTCATCCAATGCATCCATATACAAGATCACTTTTATCATCAATTCCACAACCAGACCCTGATTATGAAAAGGGAAGAATTAGAATTGATTATGATCCAAGACAACATGATTATCGTACCGATAAACCAAGCTTAAAAGAAATAGCTCCGGGGCATTTAGTTTATGCTAATAATGCTGAATTCGAAGTTTTGAAAAAAGAATATGAAGAACAAAAGAAAAAACTAAATGGTGTTTCTGAAAAAGCTCCAGCGGCAACACCTAAAAAAACTGCTGGAACTAAAGCTAAGGCTACGACAAAAGTAAATAAAGGAGGCAAGAAATAATGAAAAGATTTTTGACATTAGTTTTAATGGCAATGTTAATTTTCACACTTTCCGCTTGCCGCGATAGAAGGTCACACGATGAGACAATTAACGTTGTTTTCTATACTCACCGAAATGCTTCTCACACTAGAACTCAATTTGGTTTGGAACCAAATTCATTAATTGAAGAACCAGAAAATCCAACAAGAAATGGTTTCATTTTTAGTGGCTGGTTCAAAGATTTAAATTTTACTCAACAATGGGATTTCGCTACTGATCGAGTTGGTGAACATTCCATAACATTATATGCCAAATGGGTCCCAGCTATTTTCCAAATCATTTACGATCCTAATGGCGGAACAATGCCAGCTGAATATCCAACTGAGTATAAACCAGGTCAGTTAATTATTTTACCGGCGCCAAGATTAGAAGGACATACCTTTGTTGCATGGTACACATATGATTGGACTAGCGAAAAGGATACGATTCCTGGTGATAAAGGGCATCAAACCATTCCAACTGGTCAAGTTGGTGACTTCGTGATTTATGCTCACTATAAAGTTATTGTAGTTTCAGTTACCTTTACAATCAACTTCCCAGTTCAAGGACAAGGCCCAGCTAATGTTAACTCAATGAGTGTACCTTACGGGTCAACGATTAATTTCCCTGTATTAGAAAATACAGCTGGTTATAAATTCTTAGGATGGAATAGTAATAGTTCTGGTACTGGTACTTGGTATGTTAACGGAGAAACATTTGTTAGAACTCAACGCTTAAAATTATTTGCGATATGGGAAAAAATCTAAAGAATAAAAACTTATCATTTTACGGGAAAAAGAGAAATTTAATTCTCTTTTTTCTACTCGGAATGTTAGTAGTTATTATCGCAGTATTTTTAATTCTATTTTTTAATAAAATAGATAATAATTTACTAATAACATTAAGTTTAATCGCAATCACGGCATACTTAATTTTATTTGTATTTTTAAGAAATAAGTTTTTGGTCTATGATACTTATTATCAATATCTTTTAATGATTGAAAATAAAAAAGATCCATATAAACTAACAATGAAATTATTTACTGCAAGGTGGATTAAAAAAATAGAAGAAACATATGAGTTAAAAGTTGATGAAAAAGAATTCCAACTTTATGCAAATTATATTAAAAAGGAATCAAAACCTTTAAGAATGAAAGATACACTAGTTTTAGTAGTTGTAGCTAAAATGCAAGATTTTAATTTTTATTCAACTGAAGTTGAAAAAGAAATTGAAATGTTACATCGAACTAAAAATAAAATCAGAAGACAAATTGTCCTTCAATTTAAACGCTATGATGAATTAAATGATGAAGCAACCAATGAAATTGAACAAATAATCAATTTCAAAAACGGTCAAAATCAAATGATTCATATTACGGCAGGATATAGTGATAAATCAAATGAGTTATATTTTTTAGAGCCTAAAAAGAGATATCCATCGAAGTATTATTACTATGCGTGCGCGCTAATTAAAGACTTAACCAATATTAGAGAGTGATAATATGAGCAATCAAGATAAATTTAAATTTGTAAAAAAAGAAGAAGACTTTTTAATTGAAGAAGAAGTAGTGGAAGAAAAACCAGAAGAAAAGGAAGAAACTGGTAAACAACTCACCGCCGAAGAATTAAAAAAGCTTGAAAAGAGAAAAAAACGAAGAAAATTCATAATAACAGCACTAATTATGTCTTTAATATCTGCCGTTTTATTTTGGTTTGGAATTTTATGGCAATGGCGCTTAGATTTAATGGCAGTAACTGATGCCTTAACGTTAACAGTAATTTTAATGTTTGCTAGTGGTTGGGCAATGTTAATTTGGAATTTAAATATTTTATCACCATTAATTCATGGCATTAAAACTTTTGCCTTAATGTTTGTTGGGAAAAAACCGAAGCTTGATTATTATAGTTATACCCAAAAAATTCAAGATGAACCAATTTCAAAATATTATATTTTCGCATGTTTTATCACTTCGGCAATTTTATTAATCCCACTAGTGATATTACTTATTATAGTTTTAACGTAAAAACACCTTTTGGTGTTTTTTCTTTTAGTAATGCGGTTTTAAGCCGCATTTTCTTATTTATTAAAAATAGAAAGTAAACTAATTAATAGATATAAAATAATAATTATAGTATAATTATTAATGGTCAACAAGGAGTGATATGATGCACATATTAGAAATAAAAAAATTTAGTGTAAAAATTGAAAATAAACAAATATTAAATAATGTTAACCTAACAATAAAATCTGGTGAAGTCCATGCAATCATGGGCCCTAATGGTACTGGCAAATCAACTTTAGCTAGTGCGATTATGGGAGCTCCAGCTTACGAAGTTACTTCGGGAGAGGTTTTATTAGATGGTGTCAATATATTAGAAATGCCAGTCGATGAAAGAGCACGACTTGGGTTATTTTTAGCTATGCAAAATCCAGTTGAGGTTCCTGGGGTAACAAATTCTACGTTTATGAGAGAAGCCCTATCGGCTAAATTAGGCAAAAGAGTTAATTTAATTGATTTTGCCTTAGATTATGAAGATAAAGCATCCGAACTTGAAATGCGTCCTGATTTACCACACCGATATTTAAATCAAGGTTTTAGTGGTGGCGAGAAAAAACGAAATGAAGTATTACAATTAAAAGTATTAAAACCTAAATTTGCGATGCTTGATGAAATTGATTCGGGGCTAGATGTTGATGCTTTAAGAGTTGTGGGAACTAATATTTCAGAAATGGTTCCTGGTATGGGAGTTTTATTAATTACCCATTATCAAAGAATTTTAGACTATATTAAACCAGACTTTGTTCATGTAATCGTCGGAGGAACAATTGTTAAAACCGGTGGACTTGAAATAATTAAAGAGATTGAAACTAACGGATATCAAAATTTTAACGGTGATGATAAATGATTAAAAAGCACGAATTAAAATCACATATTCATGATGTAGTAGTTTCAATTAATGAAAAACATGAAATAATTAATTTTGAAGCGAATGCCTCAAATCATGTGGTTTTAGATGTAAAAAATGAAAACCATAACATTGAAATTAATGTCTTGGAAAATGCACACATTAATGTGCTTCTTTTAAGTTTTAATAATGACAAAAAAAATATAGATATTACTTGCAATGTTTCTAGATACGGATCTGTTCATATCATTTTAGGCTTTCAAAATAAAGAAACTAATATTAACACTTTAGTTAATTTAAACGGTGAAGGATCAAGTGCGGAAATTAATTCATTAATTATTAGCCGTAATGATAATTATCAAGTTGCTAACTATAAAATTGTTAATAATGCCATTCATACTAGTGGTGATATTAATGCTGTTGGGATTGCTAGTGGCAATTCAAAATTAGCCATTGATGGTATTGGAAAAATCAACAAAGGAATGCATCATTCTCATAATCATCAAATATTACAAGGGATTAATTTAGATAATTCTAAAATTAAGATGAATCCATACTTATTAATCGATGAACATGATGTGATAGCCGGACACGGCGCTACGATTGGTCAAATTGATGAAGATATATTGTATTATATGATGAGTCGGGGTTTACCAAAAGAAACCGCGAAAGATTTATATATTAAAGGAATGGTTGAACCTTTTATTGACCAAATATTTAATAAAGATTTATGCAAAAAATTTAACTATCATTTATGGGGTGATCATGAATGAATCTAAAAGATATTAGAAAAGAATTTAGTTTTTTCAAAAATAATCCTAATGTTCATTATTTAGATAGTGCTGCAACCGCATTAAAATATGATAAGGCGATTGAAAAAATGACGGATTATTACTTAAAATCAGGAGTTAATATTCACAGAGGCAGTTATAAACTAGCTTATTTAGCAACGAAAGAATATGAAGAAGCTAGAGAAGTGGTGGCTAGATTTATTAACGCTGAACCATCTGAAATTATTTTTACTAAAGGAGCTACACAAGCATTAAATTTAGTAGCAAATTCAGCCAACTTATTAGTGGGAACAAACGAAGAAGTAATTACCACCGAACAAGAACATAACTCTTCAATTTTACCTTGGTTAGATAAAAGTCAAGAGTTAGGTTTTAAAGTAGTTTATATTCCGTTAAATGAAGAATATAAAATAACAGTTGAAAACTTTAAAAAGATTTTAAATGATAAAACTAAAGTAGTAGTAATTAATCACGTATCCAATGTATTGGGTTATTTAAACCCAATTAAAGAAATAACTAAACTAGCTCACAAGCAAGGAGCGGTAGTTATTTTAGATGCCGCTCAATCGATTACTAATGTTAAAATTGATGTTAAAGATTTAGATGTTGATTTTTTAGCTTTTTCTGGGCATAAGATTTATGGCCCTAATGGCATTGGCGTGTTATATGGTAAAAAAGATTTACTAAGAAAGCTACATGTTTATGAAGTTGGTGGCGAGATGGTTTCAAAAGCTAGTAAAGACGCAATCATTTATCAAGATGTTCCGCATAAATTTGAAGCGGGGACACCACCAATTGCTGAAGCAATCGGACTTGCTGAAGCAATTAAGTTTATGGAATCACTTGATTATCAAAAAACTACTGACCATATCAAAAAATTAAAAGCAAAGGCGGTAGCAGGATTATCTAAAATCAAAGGCGTAACGATTTATAATCCAACATCAGATTTTGGTATTGTTTCATTTAATATAGACGGAGTACATCCACATGATGCTTCATCAGTTTTTGATGAATTTAATGTTTGTATTCGCTCGGGTCACCATTGTGCCTCAATTTTAACTGAAGTATTAGGAACTCCTGGCGGAACGGTAAGAGCGTCAATTAGTATTTATAATGATGACAAAGATATTGAGGCATTAATTGAGGCAGCTAAAAAGGCAGCTAGTTTTTTCGGAGGTTTTTAAAATGAGAGTAGAAGATTTATATCGAGATATTATTATGGAACATTATAAAAACCCAAGAAATAAAGGGCTTTTAAATAATGATAAATATAAAAAAGTAAATTTATTGAACCCTAGTTGCGGTGATGATGTGACCATTCAAGTGTTAGTTGAAGATGATATTATTAAAGATGTTCGTCATGATGGGCACGGGTGTTCTATTTGTTGTTCATCAGCTAGTGTGATGAGTGAAACTTTAGTAAATAAGACAACTAAAGAAGCTCAAAATATTATTGATGAGTATATGTTGATGTTAACTGGAAAAGAATACAACAAAAATATTTTAAAAGGCGAAGCGATCGCCTATATTGGCGTATCTAAATTTCCAGCTCGAATTAGATGTGCTTCAATTGCATGGAAGGCAATGGAAGAAGCATTAGTGGAGGCTAAAAATGACGGAAAGAGATAAGAAAATAAAGGCGATTCAAGAAGATTATGAGTACGGATTTGGAACTGATGCCGAAATTATTTTTGATACCGGCAAAGGGTTAAATGAAGATGTCATTAGAGCCATATCTAAAGCGAAAAATGAACCAGAATGGATGTTAGAATACCGCTTAGAAAGTTATAAGTACTTTAAAGAAAAGACTAATCCAAAATGGGGTCCAGATTTATCAGGAATTAACTTTGATGAGTTTACCTATTTTGTAAGAAATATTGATGGCGTTAAAAATACGTGGGATGAAGTTCCTGAAGAAATAAAAATGACATTTGAGCGATTAGGAATCCCTCAAGCTGAACGTGAATATTTAGCGGGTGTATCAACTCAATTTGAATCAGAAGTAGTTTATCATAGTACTCAAGCCGAACTTGATGAAGCTGGTATTATTTATATTGATACTGATACAGCTTTAAAAAAATATCCAGAGATTTTTAAAAAATATTTTGGAACTGTTGTTCCAAATTATGATAATAAATATGCAGCACTTAATGGTGCGGTTTGGAGTGGCGGGTCATTTATATATGTTCCAAAAGGAGCGAAAATATCTAAACCGATTCAATCATATTTTAGAATGAACTCTAATCAGTTAGGACAATTTGAAAGAACGTTAATTATCGTTGAAGAGGGTGCAGAAATTAATTATATTGAAGGTTGCACTGCGCCAACATATTCTAAAGATTCACTTCATGCTGCCGTAGTAGAAGTGATTGTTCATAAAGATGCCAAATGTAGATATACTACGATTCAAAACTGGTCTAGCAATGTTTTAAACTTAGTTACTAAAAGAGCACATGTTTTCCGTAATGGATTAATGGAATGGATTGATGGTAACATGGGGTCATCATTAAATATGAAGTATCCAGCATGCTTACTTTTAGAACCATATGCTAAAGGTAATATGATTTCAATTGCTGTTGCTGGCAAAAACCAAAATCAAGATGCAGGTGCCAAAATGATCCATTTAGCACCAAATACGTCTTCTAATATTATTTCAAAATCAATTAGCCATAGTGGCGGAATAGTTAACTATCGTGGCAAAGTATTTATTGCAGAAGATGCGATTCATTCTAAATCACATATAGAATGTGATACGATTATTCTAGATAAAGATTCTTATAGTGACACGATACCAGTTAATATTGTTCATAATTCAGAATCAACCATTGAACATGAAGCAACGGTTTCTAAGATTAGTGAAGATCAATTATTCTATTTAATGAGTCGCGGATTAACCGAAGAACAAGCAACTGAAATGATATTAATGGGGTTCATTGAGCCATTTGCCAGAGAATTGCCAATGGAATATGCGGTTGAGTTAAATCATTTAATTAAAATGGAAATGGAAGGTTCTATTGGATAATAAGGAGCGATAAATTATGTATCAATACTTTATATTACAATCAAAAAAACCAATCAAAAAAGAACGTGAGATGTTACTATCTCTTTTAGGTGAGGTTGTTGATGTAAGTTATCTTGATGTTGATAATGAGTTTATTACTGTGGTCTTTGAGAATTTATTAGAATCATCATTGCAAGAATTATCTCAAGTAATTATTGAAGAGTTTTTTATTGAAATTAGAATCTATGAATCAATTAGATTTGAAACGATTCATGATTTAGAAAGAAATATTAAAAAAGTTAAAAGGATGTTAAAACTAATAACTTTTGATTCGGATGATAGTTATTTAAATGAAGTTGATTTGTTATATTTTGAAATATCAAAGCCAATTGATCCAAGTTATAAGAAAAATATTTTGAAAAAGTATTCTGATGATACTGAGATGAAAAATATTTTAAAAGTCTTTTTTGAATGTAATCAAAACACTAGTGAAGCTAGCAAAAGACTTTATATGCACCGGAATACTTTAATTCAAAAATTAGATAAATTTTATGAAGAAACCGGCTTTAATCCAAGACGATTTAAAGACGCGATGATTATCTATAAAGCTATCGAAAATTAATGTGCAAATTGCACATTTTTTTTTGGCTTTTAAAATGTTACAATACTAATGAAATTTATAAAATGAAGGGAGATTTTTATGGCAACATTAAAACTAAAAAAATTAAACAAGGTCTATCCAAATGGTGTACAAGCAGTTTTTGATTTCGATTTAGATATTAAAGACAGAGAATTTATCGCGTTTGTTGGACCATCAGGTTGTGGTAAATCTACAACATTAAGAATGATCGCAGGATTAGAAGAAATTACTGAAGGTGAATTATACATTGATGATATTTTAGTAAACGATGTTCCACCAAAAGATAGAAACATCGCGATGGTATTCCAATCATATGCTCTTTATCCACACATGACTGTTTATGATAACATGGCATTTGGATTAAAATTAAGAAAAGTACCAAAAGATATTATTGAAGAAAAAGTTTACAACGCTGCAGAAATTTTAGGTTTAGTTCCTTATTTAAGAAGAAAACCAAAAGCTTTATCAGGTGGTCAAAGACAAAGAGTTGCTTTAGGTAGAGCGATCGTTCGTGATGCGAGAGTTTTCTTAATGGACGAACCATTATCAAACTTAGACGCGAAATTAAGAGTTCAAACTCGTGGAGAATTAATTAAATTACATAAGAGTTTACAAACCACAACTATTTATGTAACTCACGACCAAATTGAAGCGATGACTATGGCTGATAGAATCGCTGTTATGAAAGACGGTTATATTATGCAAGTAGGAACACCAAAAGAAATTTATGACAATCCAAATAATATTTTCGTTGGTGGATTCATTGGCACACCTCCAATGAACTTTATTCGCGGAAAAATCTCTAAAGATGGTTACTTTGAAGTTGATCGTCATAAACTTAAAGTACCTCAAGGCAAACTAGATCTAGTTAAAAAGAACGATATGTTTGATACTGAAATCGTCTTAGGAATTAGACCAGAAGACATTCATGATGATAAGAACGTATTTGCAACTTATCCAGAAGCAGTTGTTGATATCGAAGTTGACGTAGTTGAATTATTAGGTGCTGAAACTCACATTTATTCTAACTTAGGTGAATATCCATTCTCAGCATCAGTTGATGCCAGATACGATATTAGAATTGGCGATAAAACAAAATTAGTCTTTGATATGAACAAATGTCATTTCTTTGACCCAGAAAGTGAACAAAGATTAACACTAGATGGTAACGTTAAAGAAATTAGAAAAGAAATGAAACGTTTAGAAACTGAAAGAATCGCTAAAGAACAAGCAGCTAAAGCTGAACTTGAAAGATTAAAAGTAGAAGATCCTGAAGCATATGAAAAGAGATTAGCTGAAATTCGTAGACACGAAAGACAACTTCAAAGAGAAGCTAAAAAGGCTAACCAAAAATTAGGCGATGAAAAACCAGGATTAATCGAAAGAATTTCTAATTTCTTCAAAGAAAGAAAAGAGAAAAAAGCTCAAAAGAAAGAAGAAGAATCTGAAGAATAAAATATAAAAGAGGCTGCGGCCTCTTTTTTTTGGATATACAAATGATTAAATATATTGTTAATACATCTTATGGATCAAAAATTATTAAATTAAATCAAATCGAAGAATCAAAACTCAACAACTTATCGATTATTAAAAAATTATTTATTGAAAATTTATGTACTTATGAAGGATATATTAAAGCGGTCAGTAAGACGTTTAATATTAAACATAATATTCCAGTAGTCATTAATAAAGATAATCTTTTTATTCCTTTAAAAAGAGTTAGAGATTATGATAATATTTGGATTAATTATGCATCAATAATTACTTATAAACAATCAAATAATATGACTACAATCATATTTTCTGATTATGAAGAATTGATAATTAACTTAAAATATTCTCTTTTTATTAAAAGAGTTAAAATACTGGAAAAAATAATTAGGTATAAACAAGACAAATACTAATGATTGTTAGGGAAATGTTTATATAATTAATTATATAAATACTAAAAACCCTTTCATTTATATATAAATTATTTTTCTTTTATTATTATGATATAATAATATCGGTATCAGTAAAGGAGATGTAGAAAAATGTCGAAACTAACTATTAGAGACTTAAAATTAAAGGATAAAAAATTATTAATTAGAGTTGATTTCAATGTTCCGTTTAAAGACGGACAAATTTCTGATGATAATAGAATCATTCAAGCTTTACCTACAATTATGTATGCACTTAAA
This sequence comes from Acholeplasmataceae bacterium, assembly GCA_012515785.1. GTDB lineage: Bacteria > Bacillota_I > Bacilli_A > Acholeplasmatales > Acholeplasmataceae > DUQW01. The sequence goes on from JAAYXR010000031.1 coordinate 26,662, forward strand.
AAAAGAGCTAAAGTAATTTTATTATCACATTTAGGAAGAGTAAAAACTGAGGAAGATTTAGCGAAAAACTCATTAGCACCAGTCGCTAAGAGATTAGAAGAACTATTAGGAAAACCAGTAGTATTTATTCCTGAAACAAGAGGACCTAAATTAGAAGCAGCAATTAACAATTTAAAAGCTGGAGAAATTTTAATGATTGAAAACACTCGTTTTGAAGACTTAGATGGTAATAAAGAATCTAAGAACAATCCAGAACTAGGAAAATATTGGGCTTCATTAGGTGATTTATTTGTTAATGACGCGTTTGGTACAGCTCATAGAGCTCATGCTTCAAACGTTGGAATTGCTTCAAATATCGGTGGTGCTGCAGCCGGGTTCTTACTTGAAAAAGAAATCAAATTTATTGGTGAAGCAGTTGATAATCCAAAAAGACCATTTGTTGCGATTTTAGGTGGAGCTAAAGTAAGTGACAAAATTGGAGTTATTGAAAACTTATTAAAAACAGCTGATCATATTTTAATCGGTGGTGGAATGGCTTATACATTCGTTAAAGCTCAAGGCAACGACGTTGGCTTAAGTTTAGTTGAAGATGATAAGTTAGATTTAGCTAAAGACTTACTTGAAAAAGCTAAAGGTAAAATTATCTTAGGTACTGATGTTTATACCGCAAAAGAATTTTCAAATGATTCAGAAAAGAACTTAAGAGATTATACTAATATTCCAGCTGATGAAATGGGATTAGACGTTGGACCAAAGACGCTTGAATTATTTAAGAAATACTTAAAAGATGCGAAGACAGTAGTTTGGAACGGACCACTTGGAGTATTTGAATTTCCTAATTTCGCCAACGGTACAGTAGAAATTGCTAAATTCTTATCAACACTTACTGATGCGACAACTGTAGTTGGTGGTGGCGATTCAGCAGCAGCTGTTATTGAAAACGGATTAGAAAAAGGATTTACTCATATCTCAACTGGAGGCGGAGCATCACTTGAATACTTAGAAGGTAAAAAACTTCCAGGTATCGAGTGTGTTAACGATAAATAATAATGGTTGATTTAGGCAAGAAAATAAGAGAATTAAGACTGGCTAATGACTTAACTCAAGAAGAACTTGCTAATAGAGTCGAATTAACAAAAGGCTATATTTCACAACTTGAAAACAACTTAACATCGCCTTCGATTAATACACTTTATTCGATATTAGAAGTCTTAGGCACCGATGTACATGAGTTTTTCAGTTTAGAAAACGATGTCGTTATTACATATAAAGAAGAAGATTATTATTCAAAAGAAGACAACGTTTTAAAAAATGAAATCTTTTGGATTGTTCCTAATGCTCAAAAATATCAAATGGAGCCAATCATAGTTGAAATTGAATCGGGCGGACAAACCGCCATTGATGAACCACACTCTGGTGAAGAATTCGGCTATGTACTAGAAGGAAGAATCACGTTGGTCTATAATAAGAAAAGATATCCTTTAAAAAGAGGAGAGACATTTTATTATTTAGCTCATAAAGAACATTATATTATTAATAACTCTAGCTCAAAAGCTAAAGTTCTATGGGTGTCAACACCCCCAATGTTTTAATATATAAGGAGGAGGAAGTATTATGATAACTAAAGAAATTGTAATTTCAAGCACGAACGGTATTCATGCATCTTTAGCTGCTAAAGTGGTACAAGCTGCATCAAAATATTCAGTCGACATCACTCTTCATTATCGTGATCGAATTATTGATTTAAAATCAATCCTAGGACTAATGTCCTTGGCTGTCCCATACGGTGAAAATGTTAAAATAGTTGCTTCTGGTGAACGTGCTAACGAAGCAATCAAAGAAATAACAAAAATATTAGGGTGAGAAATATGAAAAAAAGAGTACCAGTAATTGCTGGAAACTGGAAAATGTTTAAAACAAGAGATGATGCTTTATCATTTATCTATCAAGTAAACACGAAAGTACCAGCGAAAGAAAAAGTTGAAACAATTTTATTTGTTTCACCAATTTATTTAAGAACTCTTGTTAAAAGACAAGAAGATGATTTAAGATTAGGTGCGCAAAATATGCACTTTGCTGAAGAAGGAGCTTATACTGGAGAAGTATCAGCGAATCAATTAACTAATATTGGGACGACCCATATTTTAATTGGGCATAGTGAAAGAAGACAATATTTTGCGGAAACCGACGAAACAGTTAATTTAAAAATTAAAACGGCTCATAAGCACGGATTAATCCCAACAGTATGTGTTGGTGAAAGTTTAGAAATTAGAGAAGCTGGCAAAACTAATGAAGTTGTCAAAGTTCAAATTGTTAAAGCATTCGATGGTATTTCTAAAGAAGATGCACTTAAGACCATCGTGGCTTATGAACCAATTTGGGCAATCGGAACCGGAAGAACTGCTACTCCACAAGATGCTAATGATACAATTAAATCAATTAGAGCAGATCTAGCAGAATTATATGGTCAAAAAGTAGCTGATCAAATTAGAATCTTATATGGTGGTTCAGTTAACCCTAAAAATATTAAAGATTTACTTGCAGAGTCTGATATTGATGGCGCTTTAGTTGGCGGAGCATCACTTGATCCACAATCATACTTACAATTAGTTGAAGCAGCAAATAATAAGTAATTTAACACACATAAAGAGAGCCTTAGGGCTCTTTTTTTGGAAAAGTGTATAAAAA
>JAAYXR010000032.1 GCA_012515785.1 Acholeplasmataceae bacterium
ATGCTCCAAAAGACTTTGAAAGAGAAATCTTTGAGGCATGCATGCCAATTGAAATTATGGCCAAAAGGGGTTACCAAACCCCACTATTTGGGCCATTAAAGCCAGTCGGGCTTGAAATTGATGGTAAGCGCCCATATGCGGTAGTTCAACTCCGCCCCGAAGATTTTTCAAGTCAAATGTATAATTTAGTTGGCTTTCAAACGTCACTCCGTCAAGGGGCGCAGCGCGAAGTAATCAAAATGATTCCAGGCTTAGAAAACGCTGAAATATTAAGATACGGAGTAGTTCATCGAAATACATATTTTAATTCACCGAAAATATTAAATAACGGATTTTCTTTTAAAGAATATCCTAACTTATATTTAGCCGGACAAATCTCGGGAGTTGAAGGATATGTTGAAAGTGCTGCATCAGGAATTGCGGCAGCGATTAGTTTATATAGTAAGTTAACAAGTGGTCATGATATATTTTTACCAGAGACTACGGTTATTGGATCTTTAAGTAAATATGTCTCTACCCCTAATAGTAATTTTGTTCCAATGAATGCTAATTTTGGAATTGTTCCAATATTAGAAGAAAAAGTAAGAAAAAAAGAAAGAAGAGAAGCTTATGCTAAAAGAGCATTAGAGACTCTAGAGGAATTTAAAAAGGAAAATAAATGGATATAATTAAAAAGTACTTAATTTATTTAGAAGTCGAAAAAAACTATTCACCACATACAATCCTAAGTTATGAAAATGATATCTTAGGTTTTTATCATTTTGTCGTAAACGAAGGATATGCTAATGATTTAATTGGTGTTAGAAGTGAAAGAATTGCCAAAAACTATGTTCTAAGTTTAGGAGAAGAATTAGAAAGATCAACGGTTTCAAGGAAAATTTCGGCCCTTAGGATGTTTTATGAGTACTTATTAAAAGAAGGATTAGTCAAAACGAATATCTTTTCGGCAGTGAGTAATCCTAAGATTTCTAAAAAGTTACCAAGAATTATCTCCGATAATGAAATTGATAATTTATTTAATTCAATTGATACGAATACCCCTTTAGGTTTAAGAAATTATATTATATTAGACTTATTATTTTCTTGTGGCTTACGAGCAAGTGAATTAATAGATATGAAATTAAGTGATATCCATTTAGACCGAAAAGAAGTTTTAATTCATGGTAAAGGTCAAGTTGATAGATACGCTTTCTTGCATGATACATTAGTTGATAATTTAAGAAGATATATGTTATATTCAAGACCGATATTACTCGCTAAAGGAAAAGATTTAAATTCTAATCAGTTGTTAATTAACTATAAAGGTGGTAATTTAACTACTAGAGGATTAAGAGTTATTTTAAATAAAATTATTGAAGATTCAGGGTCGACTTTCCAAATTCACCCGCATATGTTAAGGCATGCCTTTGCCACAACACTACTAAATCACGGAGCGGATTTGAGAACCGTTCAAGAATTACTAGGTCATAAACATCTTAAAACAACTCAAATCTATACCCAAGTCTCAGCGGAAAAGCTAAGAGAAAATTATAATAAAACTAACCCGAGGATGAGGAAAAATGAGAAAATTAAGTGAAATAATAGTCGAAGATGGAATTACTGATAAAAGTTCATATAACTGGGTTAGAAAAGCATCAAGAGGAATTATCGTTAAAGATAATAAAGTATTGATGATTTATTCTAATGCTTTTAATGA
>JAAYXR010000001.1 GCA_012515785.1 Acholeplasmataceae bacterium
AAAAGTGATAATTTAAATTTAGAAATACCTGAAATAACAACTACTTCTAAAGTATCTTTTTCTCGATCAGCTTTCGGGGCAATCTTCATGCCGCCGCCAAAATATTTAGAGTTCATAATACTAACAAACCACACATTTTCAAATCTTTTTCTTTCGCCGTTGATTTCAACTTCAAAATCAAACGGTTCAAAGTTCTTAAGTGATTTAAAGACGCTGGCAAAAAAGTTTAATTTATTTTTCTTCTTTTTCGATTCTTCAACAGTATGACAAACTAAGGCATCAAAACCTAAACCAATTCCGTTTAAGAAAACAATATTTTCATCTCTAAATGATACTTCTGGTAAATTAATTAAATATTGATCAATTCTCGTTAATTTCTTTTTGTTTCTAAGTGATCTTCTAAAATCATTACCAGTTCCAGCTTTATATAAATAAATCTCTGGTAATTTATCAATTTCTCTTAATTCATTAGCGACTCGATTTAATGTTCCATCGCCACCGACAATAATAATTTTAGTATCTGGGTCTAATTTTTCTAAAAACTCTTTTTTATCTTCAATTTCAAGAAGTGATTTAACCCGAACGGATTCATTTTTTCTTTTCATTTTTCTAACGACTTTTTCAACGACGTTAGTATTCGCACCATTTCTTGAAAATGGATTATACAATATCAAAAACATTACGCAAAATACGTAACCGCATGGCGGCGACGCCCTCTTTTAATGACACAATAATTTTGATAATAAGCTTCATCTTTTGATAATGTATAATATGTATCATTAATCTTTTCATCATTAACGCTAATTGCCCCATTAGTAATAAACTCTCTAGCTTCTCTTTTGGAGCTAGCTAATTTAGTTTCTACTAAGATATCAACCAGACTAGAGTTTTCTTCAATTTTTAGACCATCTATAATTCTAACTAAGCCTTTAAAGTTAGCTTCAGTTAACTCGTTAAAATTACCACTAAATAACGCTTCAGTTATTAGTTTCGCTTCTTTTAATCCCGCTTCGCCGTGAACAAATAAAACAATTTCTTCAGCGGCAACCCTTTGGGCTTCTCTCGCTTCTGGATTAGTTTTGACGGTTTCTTCTAACCGAAGAATTTCTCGAACATCAAGAAGCGTTAATTTTTTTAATACTTCAACCACATCTTCATCTGGTGTATTTAAAAAGTATTGATATAATTCATAAGGACTTGTTAATTCGGCATCAAGCCAAATGGCTCCGCCCTCACTTTTACCAAATTTTTGCCCGTCAGATTTAAGTAATAACGGACTTGAAATACCAATGGCATCATTTTCGCCTTCGATTTTTCTAATTAACTCTAAACCAGCAGTGATATTTCCCCATTGGTCACTACCGCCAAATTGCATTTGGCAGTTATGATTTTTATATAAATTTAAAAAGTCGATACTTTGCAAAATCATATAACTAAATTCGGTATATGAAATACCAGTCGCTAATCTTTTCGAAATAATTTCTTTAGATAACATATAGTTAATATTAAAATGTTTCCCATAATCTCTTAAAAAACTAATCATATCGATTTTGCCAATCCAATCATAGTTATTAACGTAAGTAGTATCTTTTGGATCTAAAAACTTAGAAATTTGTTTTTCAATTAATTTAGCATTTTCTAGTGAATCTTCTAATGTTAATAATTTTCTTTCACTAGTTTCTCTTGGATCACCAATTAATCCGGTCGCACCACCAATTAAAACAATCGGATGATGTCCGCGTAATTGCATTAAGCGCATTCTAACAATTTGGACCAAGTGTCCAATTGTTAGTGATTTTCCGGTTGGATCAAATCCAATATAAAATTTTAAATGTTCTTCATTTATTCTTTTTTTGGCAAGTTCATAATCACTAACATCTTTGATCATCCCACGCCATAATAATTCATCAAATAATTTCAATTTCCCGTCCTCCTGTCTTCCCTTAGTTTAAAAATTAGTTAGTTGAATTTCTAATAATGATATTGTGTGGTAGGATAATTTTAGTATTTCCAACATCTTTAGTCTTCTTAGACATTAATTTCGTTAAAAGTCTCATCGCAACCGCACCAATATCATAGACTGGAATATCAATACAAGTTAGTTTTGGTCTAGCTAGAACTGCATATCTCGTGTTTTGAAAACTAGCAACCGCAATATCTTCAGGGACTTTATAACCTTTACCAATTGCCACATTCATAAATGAAACCGCAATTGAGTTTCTAACCGCAATTGCCGCATCAATTGGTTTATTTTGGAAGAACTCTTTAAAATGAACTTCGTTAATTGAAGTTTCACCACTAGTTCTAAAAACCATTGGTTCTAATCCTGATTCTTGCATCGCATTAATATAGCCTTGTTCTTTAGCGATATTAACTGTATAGCGTCTTGCTGTTGATAAAAGATAGATATGTTTTTTCCCTTGATTAATTAAAGTTCTAGTCATATCATAAGCCGCTTTTAAATAATCAATCGCTACTGATGCTGTGTTTTTATCTTCATTGATAACATTCGTAAAAACAAACGGAATGTTTGATTGTTTTAACACTTCTTTAATTTCTTCAGTTGCTGCTTCTGATAATTCATCATTTAAATATAAAACGCCGTCGACTTGTTCAGCAACAACATTACGCATCACATCTTTAACTTGAATTTCATCGTGAATTTGGAAAATCTTAATTGAATAATCATAAGTATCAGAAATATCCATAATTCCACCAATCATCTCCGCTACTGACGCTCTAGTAATATCTGAAATAATAATCCCAACTGTAGTTGTTTTTCTTGAAGCAAGACCTCTTGCTACCATATTAGGACGATATCCTAATTCTTCAATTACCTTTAAAACTTTTTCTCTTGTCGCTGGTTTAACTTTTTCTGGGTGGTTTAACACTCTAGAAATCGTCGCTAAAGAGTAACCTGATGCTGCTGCAACATCATATATCGTAACATTACTTGACATAGTTTATTACCTCCAATAATATAAAATTTCCATGATAATTATAACATATATTGAAAATGCTTTCAATATTTTTTGAATTTTTACTGAAAGAGTTTCATTTTTAGTTACAATTATATTGTAATTTTTCAAAAAACCCTTATTTACCACAAAAATTAGAAAGAAAAAAGAAGGCAGTTGCCTTCTTCTATTAATGCTAAAATTATCTTTTTTCTTTGATTCTAGCCGCTTTCGCAGACAATTTACGAATATAGTGAAGTTTAGCTCTTCTAACTTTACCGTGACGTACTACTTCAATTGACTCAATTGAAGGTGAATGAACAGGGAATGTTCTTTCAACTCCAATTCCATAAGAAACTTTACGTACGGTGAAGCTTTCTTCGATTCCTCCACCTTGTCTTTTGATCACGAGACCCTCAAATACTTGGATTCTTTGACGATTGCCTTCACGAATAATTACGTTAACTTTAACCGTATCTCCAGCATTAAACTCAGGAATGTCTGTTTTTAAATAATCTTGAGTAACAGCATCCATTAAGGCTTGCCCTTTTGGTCTTGACATAAATTTCACTCTCCTATACTTCCGGTGTTCATATCACATATTTGAAAGCGGACCACCGTGCTATTTTTTTCAATACATTTAATATTATAACATAATCGTTATTTATCTTTGATAGATTTAATTATTTCAAGTTCGGCCGCCGTTAAAGTTTTCTTTTCCAGTAAATCTGGTCGCTTTTTTAAAGTCGCTTTTAAACTTTCACGTTGGCGCCACTTATTAATTTCTTCGTGATGTCCTGATAGTAATATTTCAGGAACATCAAAACCTTTATACGTTCTAGGTTTTGTATATTGCGGGTACTTAAGTAACCCATCAGTTAGTGAGTCTTCCGTCACTGATTCTAATGTAATCACACCTGGAATTAATCTAGTAACAGCATCAACTAATACCATTACCGCTAACTCACCACCGGTTAAGATATAATCGCCAATTGAAATTTCTAAATCAACGAAATTTAAGACTCTTTCATCAATTCCCTCATAATGTCCACATAATAAAATTAAGTGATCGTATTCAGCTAATTTGAAAGCTAGTGGTTGATCTAAAAGTTTTCCTTGAGGTGATAAATAGATTACTTTTGAATTTTCCTTTTTCAACTTTTTAATGACATCATAAAAAGGTGGAAACGCCATTAACATACCAGTTCCCCCGCCATACGGAGTATCATCAATGTTACGGTGTTTATTATGGGAATATTCTCTTAAATCATGAAGATTAACTGTTACTTTCCCATCTTCAATCGCCCGTTTAACAATTGATGTTTTCAAAAAATCATTAAACATTTCTGGAAAAATGGTAATAATATCAATAATCATATTAACCCCTCAATTACCTTGACAACAATTTTATCAGTAATACTTACGATAAACTCAGAAATAAATGGTATTAAGATTTTCTTTTTATTTTGATCCTTAACTACAAGTAATTCTTGAGTTGGAAGAAAACGTAAATCTACGACTTTACCAAGTAACTTATCTTCAGTTGAGTAAACTGGTAAACCAACTAGATCTTCTTTTAAATATTCATCTTCTTGAAGTTCTGGTCTTTCACTAGTAAATAACTCTAATCCTTTGAAATCTTCAACTAGCGTTAGCGAGTCATAGTTTTCAAATTTGATTAAATATATTTCATTTTGCATTCTTACCGATTTAATTTTTAAGTAAACTTTTTCTTTCTTATTATAGTAATATAAAACCTTACCTTTTTTAAATCGATCAAAATCACTAATTGATACGACTTTTACTTCACCTTTAATACCATGTGTATTAACAATTTTACCGACGCGGTACATATCTTAATACGAATCTATATCTAGTTTGACTCTAACATTTTCTAAAGTCGCACCAGCATATAAAATAGTTCTAATCGCACTTGCCGTGCGTCCTCCACGTCCAATTACTCTTCCTAAATCTTCAGGATTAACTAATAATTGAACGACTACCGAGTCATCATTATCGTCTGATAAAACTTTTACAACTACATCATCAGGGTAAACTACTAATGGCTTAACAATATCTAGAACTAATTTTTCAAAATCTATTGCCATTTTGATAATCCCCCTTTTCTTATTTTTCTAATACGTTATGTTTTTTAAGTAAGCTTTTAACAGTGTCGGTTGCTTGTGCTCCGTTATTTAACCATTTTTGAACTTTCTCAGTATCAACATTAACTGTACCATCAAGCGGATTATATGTTCCTAAAATTTCTAAGAACTTACCATCTCTAGCTCGAGTTGATTCACTTGCAACTACGCGGTAAAATGGTCTTTTTTTAGCACCAAATCTTTGTAATCTAATTTTAACTGCCATATTTATTTCACTCCTTTAATTAATTTTACTAGTATATAATACTAAATAAACAAAAGGGTGTCAAGTAAAAACACTTAACACCCTATATTTAATTTAAATTTATCTAAATTTAGTTAAAAGTTTAAGATTTCTTCTTGGAATAAAGCCGATTCTTCCATTTCGACAAATCCCTTAACTTTTTTTAATTGATTTTCAATATCGCGTTTAAAGCGCCGATCAAAATAAACTAATACTTGTTGATTAGCTTCTGAGATATAAGATATTTTCATTGGCATTTTCTCTAATCTTTTAAAAATAGCTTTATTTGAATAAGATATAATATATGTTACTCTTTCGGTTTGATTTTCTTTTTTCATAAATATCGCCTCTTATTATAATATATCATCTTTTTTAATTTCAACATACTCTCCAGGCTCTAAATTACCCAAATGATATTTACCAATTTGAATTCTTTTTAAGCTAATTACTTCATAACCAATCGCCCGAAACATTCGTTTCACTTGATGAAATTTACCTTCATCAAGTGAAATTAAGGCTGTATTTTCACTAGTTTTACTTATATTTAACGCTTTTGTAAGATATGGTTCGCTATTACCATCTAAAATTCTAATTGGTTCAAGTAATCTTAATAACATCTCTTCATCAATTATTTCTTCAGTAGTTACATCATATGTTTTTATAATCTTTTTATTAGGATTGGTAATGTCATGGACTGTTTTGCCACTGGTAGTTAAAATTAAAAGTCCTTCTGAATCTAAATCAAGGCGTCCAGCAATTTTAAAATCAATGCGGTGATATGGAGCGCCAATTAAATCGACTACGACTGAATGAAATGCATCAACATTAGCCGAAAGATAACCAATTGGTTTATTTATTGCTAAAATAATTTCATCTTGGTAATAAAGTTCTTCATCAAAAACCACAACTTTATTTAAAGCCGGGTTTAACTTTCGATCTTTTTTTAATTCCACTTTTCCGTCAACTAAAACTGCGCCACTTTTAATTAAGTCTTGGACTTCTTTTCTAGAACCAAACTTCATATTGACAAGGAGTCTATCTAATCTGATCATAAATGATTATTTAAAAACTCCTTAAGATTATTAACATCGTCATAATTTGGTCGACCTTTATTAACACCGCCAATTAATTTAAGTGGCCCGTAAGTGTCAAAGGCAAGACACGAAAAAACTTCAATGTTTGAAACATTTAAGTTTTTAAAATGAGATTTAACTCTTTTGGCATAACCTTTAGCCCCTTTACCGGAAGTAATGATGGCTAAGACTTTCTTATTTTCTAATTCTTCTTTATGATTTAATAAGAAATTTACCATTACTTTATGCATCCTTCCGTAATATATTCCTGAGGCAAAAATAATAGTTTGATAGTTTGATAAAGGAATTTTAACATCTTTATCCCTTAATAAATTATACCAATCATATTCAAATTCATCAGTCGCATCTTTTAACAAATTAACAGTATTATGATGATGGTATGAAGTGTAAATGATTGCCTTTTTATCCATATTGTTACCTCCTTATGATATAATATTTTTGGTGATAAAATGATTACAATGCGTAATATTATCGTTGATGGTCATCCAAATTTACTAAAAGTTTCAAAACCGGTAAAAATGCCGCTATCTTTTAGTGATAAGCGTTTGGCTCGTGAACTTCATGAGTTTGTCGTAAACTCACAAGATCCGAAAATTTCTGAAAAATATAATTTAAGAGCCGCGGTTGGCATTGCTGCCCCGCAAATTAATATTTTAAAACGGATGTATGCCGTTCATTTTGACTTTTTAGGCGAAATGTATTCGCATGTTGTTATTAACCCAGTAATTACTTATAAAAGTGATGAGTTAATTTACTTGCCGGGTGGTGAGGGTTGTTTAAGTGTTGATTATGAAACTGAAGGTTTAACTCCAAGGCATAAAGAAATTGAAATTGAATTTATTGATTTTGATCCAAAAACGAATCAAGCTAAACCAAATAAATTAAGATTAAGTGGTTATCCCGCAATTGTTTTCCAACATGAATTTGACCACTTAGAAGGAATTTTATTTGTTTCAAAATTATATGACAAATTAGAAAATGCTGAACCAGCATTTGAAGTTAGTCACGATGAAGACCTCTAGGGGTCTTTTTTTATTTAAAAACGATTTTTAATAATTTAATTTGATGATTAATAATATCTTCAAACGGAACTTCGTTTTCTTTATCATAAGTAACATATCCCATCTTATGAATCGTTTCTAAATATTTAGTTAGATTTTCCCGTTTTTCTTTTTTCTCTACTTCTAAAAGATTAACACCAAAGTTTTTAAAAACGGTGTCTAAATTTGAATTAAGTGTTACTAATCCTTGATACCTGTCAATATATAAATTTCTAAATAATTGTTTAATATCAATAACACCGTGGCCAACTAAAATATCTTCGCAATCTTCGTTCGTATCAGCAACTTCAAAAAGTCCCATTTTTTTATGGATTAATGAATATGAACTAATTGGTGAGCTATTTTTAATATAGACAACAGCTGGATTATAGATTAATTTAACTTTACGAGACTTAATTTCATTAGCTATTTTATGGTAGATAAACATTTTATTATCATCATCCATTTTAATAAATAGTTTAAGTCTTTTAGTAATTTTAATAATTCCTTTAAAGTACGCTTTTAACTCCTTATAGGTAGTTTCATTAGTAAACGGCTTTATCGTAATAACAAGGTTTTTCGTTTTAACCTTTTTTGCGTATTTAACCGCTTTTTTAAGCATTTCCACGGTACTTTCATTATCTAAATCAATTGGGTCTAAAAGCGGATCAAAAAAACCTATTTTGACTTTTCTTAACTTAAATTGAATTTCATTTAATTTAGTCAAATAATTAGGAAAACTTAAGCCGTTAACTCTTCTTAAAATAAAGTAATCTAGTTCATTTTCTTTAAAGAGTTTTAACTGTTTATCAATTGTCCAATCGTAATAATCAAAATAACTTGCGATTTGCATTATTTACTCCATTCATACATTAAAATGCTACCAGCAACCGAAACGTTTAAACTTTCAACGCTTTCGGTTTTAATGGTTGTTTCTAAATCTAATAGGGCTAGAACCTCACTTGAAATACCTGCTCCTTCATTGCCTAAAATTAGGGCAATCTTCTTACTCTTATTTTTATTAAATGTATCACCATGAGCGGTAGCCCCAACAATTAAGTATCCGTCTTCTTTTAATTCTTTGATTCTATTTGCTAAATCCACTCTTTCATGATAAACATCAAAGATGGCTCCTTGTGAAGCACGAATCGTTTTTTCATTATAAAAATCAG
>JAAYXR010000033.1 GCA_012515785.1 Acholeplasmataceae bacterium
GCCCCAACAATTAAGTATCCGTCTTCTTTTAATTCTTTGATTCTATTTGCTAAATCCACTCTTTCATGATAAACATCAAAGATGGCTCCTTGTGAAGCACGAATCGTTTTTTCATTATAAAAATCAGCACTCTTTAAACTAAAGATTAGATGTTTAAATCCGAAAGCGGAAGCACTTCTAATTAAAGCTCCAACATTATCTGGGTTTTGAACATCATCTAATACTAAAATTTTATTAGATTTAATTAGATTATTAGTTTTATTACAAACAGCAAGTGTATCAAAAGTAGTCTCGGTTTGACTAAATTCATCCATAATTGGCTTGGAAACTAATAAACCTTCTTTATCAGGATTAGAAGTAATAATTAATTCAACACTGCCTCTCTTTTGAGCCATTTCAATTAAATGGTCACCATAAACTAAAAATTGAGATGTTTGATCTCGATATTTTTTTTGTTTTAATTTTAAATATTTCTTAATTGTTTCATTTTGACGACTCGTAATCATGTTTCCACTCCTTGAAAGCTTCTTTAAAATCAAAACCATAATTAGCTAATTTAATTTCCTTATCAGCATGAACCGTAAAAGTCGTAATTCGGTGAATTGCTTCTTCTTGAATCACTTGATATCTAAAACCTTTTTCAATATCTTCGCAAACATTTAATTTAGGTTTAGTGACAGGTTTTTTCGGAACATATACGGTACAACAATCTTCAAATGGAATAATTGATGTTTCATAAGTATCAATTTGTTTAGCGATTTTGATAATATCATTTTTATCATATGTTACAACTGGTCTAATAATTGGTATTTTAGTCACTTCTTCAACAACATTTAAACTCTCTAAAGTTTGACTAGCGACTTGACCAATTGATTCACCATTAATTAAAACTAAAATATTTTGAAATCTAGCAAATTGTTGGGCAATATGATACATTCTTCGTCTCATAATAGTAATTAAATATGGATCTGGAACGTTTTCCAGTAATAAGTTGTGAAGTGGTGTAAAGTGACAAATATGCATCTTTATTTTATTTTTAGGCATATATCTGGCTAGTTTTTGAGCAATTTTAAGCACTTTATCAACTGATTCAAGTGGTGTCAGTGGTGTGGATTCAAAGTGTAAGAGTTCAACTTCAACACCTTGTTTTAAGGCTAAAAAGGCGGCAACCGGTGAATCAATCCCCCCACTTAACATTACTAATCCCTTACCACCGGTACCTACTGGATATCCGCCTAAACCTTTAATAGTCTTTAAGAAAAGATAAGTTCCATTTTCTCTTATTTCAATGGTTAAAGTTTCAGTTGGGTTTTTCACATCAACTTTAATCTTTCCGTCAAAGTGCTTTAAAATGGCCGGAGCCATTAATTTAGAAAATTCTAAACTAGTATGCGGAAATTGTTTATAAGCTCGTTTCGTTTCAATTTTGAAGTGATTAAAATCACTTAACTCATCTTCAATAAGTTGAATCGCTGTATTTTTGATATCTTCTAAATCTAAGGTTGTTTTATAGACAAAGCTAAAAGAATGTAAGCCTGAAACTAACATCAAACGGTCAACTACCAAATCAGGATTGACATCATTTAACTCTAAATAAACCCGATTATAAGTGTTAATAATGGTGACATTTAAATCACTTAGCTTATCTTTAATTAATCTTTTAATGGCATTAATAAAAATATTTTGGTTTTTCCCTTTTAGCATTAAATCGCCAAAACGAATTAATATCATTTTTTTATACATATCATCACCATTATTATTTTATCATATTTTACTAGTAAATATTTGCCTTCTTTCTGTTTACAACAACTAAAAGACGAAATTGCAAATATTTCTTTAATAATATTTTTTTGTAGTGTATAATTGAAGTATAAATAATATATTCTTAAAAGAATAATAAGGAGGCAAATTTATGACTGAAACGGGTTATATCATTATTATTGCAGCGTTTGTTGTTATCTGTGTTTTAGTGGGTCTTGCAGGTAGAGCCTTTAAAACGGTATCTAAAAGAAAAGTTTTAATCGTTGAAGTTGATGGTAAACATTATCGAACTTTAGAACCAGGTTATCGAAGGATTAAACCTTTTGGAAGAAAAATTGTTGGTAAAGTTAACACTTTAGTGCAAACTCACAAATTTATCACGCCAAAAATACCGACTTTAGATGAAGAAAATATTCAACTTGATGTAGTTTTAAGATTTAAAGTTTTTGACGCGACAAAATATTACTATGAAATTAATAATAATCCGGCATCAGTTAAAAATGCTGTTGCTAGAATGTTTAAAGATGTTATCTCTTATATCCCACACGATGATGTCTATCCTAGGATGCAACGCGTTTTAGAACAAGTCCTAACTAAAACTCAAGATATCGTCCAAGAGTGGGGTGTTAATATTGTTGAAATAAAAGTGATTGGTAAAAAGCGAAAAGCGGTATCAGTTACCGCTGATGATCCCGCCAAACAACCAGCTCCAGCTTATAAACCGGTCCCTGCAACCGAACCACCTCAAGTGCACCATGAAGTTGCAACTCCAGCTAAGGTAGAATCTCGTCCGGTTTCTTTAGAACCAGTAGCTGAAGTTACTCCTGAAGAATCAGTTGATGCGGTACCGACCGAAGAATCATATTTTGATGGTCGCCTGCTTCAATTAATCGGCTGGCGTCTTATTACCTTTTTCGTTTCACTAATTACTCTTGGTTTAGCACTACCATGGGCAGTTTGTTCAATGTATCGTTGGGAAATGAAACATATGGTAATTAATGGCAAGAGATTACGTTTTGATGGTAAAGCTATGAGTCTTTTTTGGACTTGGATTAAATGGATTTTATTATCAATAATAACAATCGGAATCTATGGTTTATGGATTCCAATTAAACTTAAAAAGTGGGTCACTAAACATACCCACTTTGCTGAAGAAACTGAAGAATAAGAAA
>JAAYXR010000034.1 GCA_012515785.1 Acholeplasmataceae bacterium
CTCCTTTATTTTTTTATAGGATTGTATAGACACCTATACACCTATATTATAACCGCTTTCATTTGTATAGTCAAGATGAAAAAGTACATTCTTTGTAATCGCTTTCATTTCATCTAATACTACGTATTAAATTATATTTTCAAATCAATTTATCGCAAATAAATCAACAATTAGAAAAATTAGAAAAAAACGTTATTTTTCTTCTTTATTTTTGGGTTTAATTATCTTCTTTCTTATTATAAATGCGACAGATACCAATACTCCAACACCGATTAATGACCCAATTAGTACTATCGGCCATTTTTTTCTCGGTTCTGGATCTGGTTCAATAATCGGATCAGATCCTGGATCATCATCATTTGGTGGCCCCTCATATTTCGGATATTCAAAAGCATAAACGCTTGGTCTTTCTGGCTCTTCAGTTAAATCCCAATGACCGTTATTGATTAAATATCGAGAAATTCTAATATCGATTATTTCCATAAAATATTCAATATCTTCCATAAATCGTTCAACTGCGGCGCCCTCAGCGTACATCATCAATTCTAATGTTAAATGATCTAGGGCTTCATAAAGTTCATAATAATCAATTGGATTATAATAATGTTTTTTGGTCAAATCATTTAATCTAGTCTCTAGAGCATTTCTTTTTTCGGTTGTTGAAACGCCTTTTTTAATGTAAATATTGTCAAATTTATACAATATATCCGTGATAAACATTGCCAAGACTTCATCCATTGGGTCTTGAATCGATACCGCTTTATTTTTATAAGTTCCGTTTTGGAAAATAGCGTGTAACTCTGGTTTATTTCGGTAATTATGAGTCGCAAAAATAGTCGAACCATGAGCTCCGTTTTTATTAATGGCATCAGTATATGTTGCATTATAAATCGCTGGTAACCCGTCATAAGTTGGGGCAATCCCTGGCATCATATATGCATATTTAGCCATAATGGTTTTAGCCGCACTAACAGTTGAAGTTACTACCGAAACGCCATTAACATAAACCATTGGTTCAACGGAATCAATCCATCCATTTTCTACCCATTTTTTCCAATCTTGTAATAAATTCTCTTTCGCATATGCAGCATTAGGACCAACCGCCATTGAAAAGACGATGCTACTATCAATCGCTCTAATTTCATTGTGCAGTTCTTCAACAAATGAATCAATTTTCGATAACCGATATTGATTCCACTTTCCATAAAGGGCATCATCGCCATTTTTAATTCTTTTTCTAATATCTCCAGTTTCATTGTATAATTGTTTAAATTCATTCATTGCGTACTCAGTATAACCTGTACTATATGAAACATTTTGATTTCCTGAAGGATATCTAATGTAATCTAAGTGTAGTCCCACAACACCACGATCAATAATTTCTTTATAAATATCTTTAATAAATTGTCTGGCATCAGGATGCGCGGGATCAAAAAAGATAAACCCTTCTTCTTCACCGCCAGGCTTTCCAGTAATGAATTGACCACCATTAATATCAATTAAGCGCCATTCAGGATAACGATCCCACAGCGGACTAGCTTTCCAATGGGCACCGACAAAGAAGTTTTCAACCCAAGCGTGAACATTAATATCGCGCTTTTTAGCTTCATTAACAAATGCATCCATATAATCTTCGTATTCACCAAAAGTAGCGCCATCAAAAATTGTATGATATGGTGCTAATTCTGATTTATAAATGGTATATCCATTCCAAAATGTTTCTAAATAAACATCAGTAAAATTCATTGATTTTAATTCGTTTAAAGTTGATTGAATTAAGGTTAAATTAGTTTCATAAGGACGGTGCCACGTCCCCCTTGATTCAATTCTTCGAGAGACTAATGTGTCAAAGAAAATTTGTTCGAATAATGGTTCTATTTCATCTTTTATATCTAAAAACTCGCCAATATCCACTGGATTTTGAGTATTATAAATTTTAGTTTTTAATCCTTCCATGGTGGTTACACCATCAAGGATTGTCGCTAAATTTTCTAAAGCTCTTGATAAATTATTAACATCATACATTTCATCTCGAGCGGTATAAACTAAATCTTGGGCAATGTTTGCTTCATATTGGTAATTATACAAAGTTTGATCAATTAAATGATTACTAACTGTAATCGTTTTAGCTGTTGCATTATACGTTACAATTGAACCTAAATGAATATTTTCTTCAATAAATGTATGGGCAGTCCCATGACCAGAAGCAATAAATCCACCTTCTGGAATTTGAACTAAAATATCTTTATCAATGACAACGCCATCACTATTGACCGCAACCTCAATTCCATAGACATTTTGTTGTGATGATAAGGTTGGATTTGAACTTGCTGGATAAATTACTAAATAATCAGCAAATCTAGTTCCATTGATGCATGTAAAATTTCTTGTAATCACATCACCAAGTTTCATATATTCTAGATTGATTAATTCAATAATATCGCCTTCATTAAATAAGACTCCATTATTAAACATGTGCATCTTCGGACTTGAGTTAGCCGCAACGACAAATCCAGCACTTGGAATATCATTATTACCGCTCTTGCCAACACCTGTTACCTTAAAGCGATTAGAATTGTTATCATAAGTAACAATAATTTCATTAGTGTTGAATTTATTAGTTGCGGTTCTCGATC
Organism: Acholeplasmataceae bacterium; assembly: GCA_012515785.1. Classification (GTDB taxonomy): domain Bacteria; phylum Bacillota_I; class Bacilli_A; order Acholeplasmatales; family Acholeplasmataceae; genus DUQW01. The sequence continues at coordinate 2,637 of JAAYXR010000034.1, forward strand.
CATATAGTCGATTATAGTAAGTAATTTCATTATATTTTGATGGACCATTGACTAAATCAATTCCAATTCGAACACCCTTATTACTTGAAAAAGCATGTTCATATGTTTTTATGGCAACACCATTTGGCGAAATCGTATCGCCAACATTATAATTAAATGTCAAAATTTTAGGAATACTTAAAATCACCCCATTTAATGGGATTTTATTATCTTTTGTACTATTTTTACTTTGAATAATATAATTTCCGCTAGCATTTTTTACTGCAACGTATTCAACTGAAACTTCATCACGATTAGGTTTTAAATATGGCCAATCTGGCGTATATAAAACTGCTTTGCCTGTGATATTTTCTAAAGTTAGTCCATTAGTATTAAATGATATTGGGTCAATTATTACGTCTAAACCAGCTCCATTAATTTTAATTGTCTTGGTGGTAGTTGCCGCTTTAATATTTACTGATCCTAGCGTAATAAATATTAATGACACTAACACTATCAGAAATTTTTTAATAAATGTTCTCATCTTTACTTTCCTTTCTGCAATAACATCTTTGTTCTTTTATATTAATGATCTTCATAAATCTTTTTAACATTTCAATTATATTGTTAGAAACTATGTTATCTTTTTTATTTATATAGTCAATTGCTAATTCTACGTTTTGTTTTAACTCTGTTAAATTTTGATATTTACTGTTTAAAATTTTGATTAACTTATCTATTGTTTTAGCAGTTATCAATCCGCTATCAAGATAGATGTTTATAGCTTTTTCTTTAATATCCGCAATCAAAACCTCTAGTAACTTGCTAACTTCTTGATGAGGGGAAATGGCCTTATGACGATGTGTCCCTCTTATTAGCGTTTCTTTAACTTCAATATTATCTACTAAATTATGATAAGCAAATATTATTGAGCCTAACGCACCGCATTTGTTACTTTCATCAATAAAATATGTATTTAATATATCTGGAAGTCCATGATAAGTTGGGGCGATTCCGGTGTAATTATATGTAAGTCCCTTGGTGGTTTCATTTAGTTTATTGATAATGAATTTGATGAAATCTTTTGATTCTACATAAGCCATTGGGGCAACAATATCAATCCACCCATTTACTACCCAAGTACCCCAATCTTGCATTAAATTAGTTTTTGCATAATTGATTTCAGGGCCAACAGCAATCGATAACAAAATATTTTTATCTAGAGCCCTAACTAATTGATACACTCTCTTTACAAATTTAGTTATTTCTCCTTGTCTCCATTTGTTCCAAAGTTGATAGTTTTCATCTTGTTTAACATATTCAAAAATATTTTCAATTTCAAGTTGATATTCATCTTTAAACTTATTTATCGCATACTCTGTATATCCACTACTGTAAATATAATTTTCATTAGCTGATGGATATCTAATATAATCTAGTTGAATTCCGACAATTTCATAATTACTTATTAATTCTTTATAAAACTTAAGAATTAAATCTTGAGCTTTGATGTTAGCGGGATCAAAAAATAAAAATCCTTCTTCTTCATTACCTGGTTTACCCGTTTGATAATTAAGTTGGTTGTAGTTAACTATTTGCCATTCGGGATTCTTCTCCCATAAATCACTATGCAAACCATCTTTTCCTCCCACAAAAAAGTTTTCCACCCAAGCATGAATTTGAATTTCTCGTTTGGAGGCTTCAGCTATTAAAGCTTTCAAATAATCATTTCCATACTCACCATAAACATTATTGAGATTCGGATGGTACGGCATAACTTTTGAGGGGTAAATAGTAAATCCATTAAAGAAAGTTTCTACGTATAATCCATTAATGTTAATGCTTTTTAAATCATCTAACATTTTAATGAGTTCTTCCAAACTTTCTTCGCAAGGGCGATGCCATACTCCTCGCTCTTCGATTCTTTCTGATAACGTTAAATGTTGATATGCTCGCTCATATAACTTTTGATATTCTGCGCTTGAAGTTTTATTATTATCTTTTAATAAAATCATTTTATCAATGATAATTTGAGCCTTTTCATAATTTACGTCTAATAATTTTTCTTTAGCTTTTTTAAATTTCGTAGTGATTTTATCTAATTCTTTCATCTTTAATCCTTTTTTACTTGATATATCTAACTTCTAAACCAACTTCATAGGTTCTTACCCACGGCATAAAACAGTCTAATATTTCGTATTTTCCTTTTAAAGTGGTTAAATTAGTATCAATGAACTTTTCAATTTCTTCTTGAACTATTTTAGAGATTATTCCTCTTTGTTCACCAACAAAGTAGATGTTATAGCCATGATTAGTAACAACATTTTCTCTTATGTAATATCTCGTATGTGAACAATATCCAACATCTTCTAAAAACCGATGAACTAAAAATGATTGATGATCGATAGTTCTTCCAAATAATAAATACGATACGCCAAAAGCGATTGCCGTTCCTAATGTATTACATGGAATATTCCATGAGGCATAACTAGCTAATTTTAATAGTAGATCTTTTTTATTTAACATCTTAACTAGCTCAATATCACCGCCATTATCAAAGCCCAAATCGACTAAAGCAACTGGTTTATCAAGTTTATTAATGACATAATCCATAACTTCAACAAATTCAACTAAATTTCTTTGAGTAGTATACCCTCGATGTTTAACGTGTTGGTGACTTGATGGTAATATCCAGTCACTTGGTGCGTTAACAAAGACAACCATATCAGCTTCATTAATTGAAGATACGACCACGCCGCCAGCGGCAGTAATTTGATATTTGACTGAAGTATCTAAAAATCTATCTTCCAATGTTGGAATAATTAAACCTGATGTAATTGATGGATATTTAATATACATTTTCGGCTGGCTATTAAAGATTTTATTGGCCATTCTCGCAAATAAAATATTACCCACTTCATCGGCGCCTGGGTAAATAAAAATTTTATTTTGTAAGTTTTTCTTTTCAATATAGGTTCTAACTTTAACTTGATCTTTAGCGGTCCATCCAAACTCAGCTGCATCATCTTGCGGAATCACTAAAAAGTCAATTATACCTTGATCAACTAGATCAACTGATTTTAAAGTTAAGTTAGTATTGATATTTCGTCTTCGTAAATAATCTTTTAAATATCTTGGTTCAATTACAATCTGATCAAGTCGTTTGAGTTCAGTTGACGATGCTAAACCTAATTCTTTTTTATGTTCTAAAAAACCTTTTTCAAAAATACTTCTTCCTGAATAACGATAATAATCTGGTTCTTCTTCATCATCGTTGTATTGTGGGGTACGCATAATTAAATCATAGGCATGAATGATCAGTTTAGGGTTTTCCTTTTTAACTTTTTCTAATACTTTTAATCTGTTTTCTAAAAAGTCTTCTTCAAAAAAGTGCGATCTTGAAGGAACGATACCTCCAAACAAAAGAGTATCAATTGAGATAACTAAGCCGTATGCATCTTTAGTTTCTTTAAGTAAAAATTCATGGATTTTTTTAATATCGCCTGGCTCCTTTTTAAATCCCATATCTTCTTGATTTGGTCTAACCACTTTAATTTCTTCTTTGTTGAACATTTTAAACGGAAAATCATAATTGCAAGGCCTTTCATCCAAAGGGAGATGCACTATCTTTTTCATTTTTTATTGCCTCCTTTGTATGTAACATTAATACCAATTTCAAACATTCTTCGCCATGGCATATATAAATCATTAATAATCACTTTATCTTTTAAATTTGATAATTCTTTATTAACAAATTTCATTAATTCATCCTTAACTATTGTGGAAATAACACCTCTTTGATCTTTGACATAAAAATAATCAAATCCGTAATCTTTTAGTTTATTATAGATAACATCATGTCTAACCACTGAACAATACCCAACGTCTTCAACATATCTTGAAGCTAAGAACGAATCAAAGTTATGATTTGGAAATAACCACGAAGCGATTCCATGTGGAATAGCTGTACCTAAAGTATTAGATGATGTATTCCAACCCGCATAAGAAGCAACTTCCATTAATAAGTTTTCTTTATCAAGCATTTTAACAAACTCAATATCGCCACCATTGGCATACGCAACGTCGGCAATTATCGCTGGTTTTTTTATTAATCTAACAACATATTTAATCTTTTCAACGAATTCAACTAAATTTCTTTGCGTCTCATATTCGCGAAAATGCTTATGTTGATAAGCCGCTTCTTGCATATTAGCACTTGGGGCATTAACAAATAACACTAAATCTGCTTCATCAATACTTGAAGCAGTTAGCGCTCCGGCAGCTAATATTTGATATTTTACAGTAGTATCAAGCATTCGATCTTCATACCTAGGAATTAAATGGCCTGAAGTAGCTGACGGATAGTGAATATAGATTAAAGGTCGTTTATTCTCCATTTTAGATACCATTTTACTTAATAATGTATTAGCAACTTCATCAGCGCCAGGATACATATAGACATCAAATTCCAAAGTTTTATTTTCAATTTCTTTTCTGACTACTTCTTGATCTTTAGCAGTCCAACCAAACTCTGCCGCATCATCTTGGGGAATAATTAAAAAATCGATAATTTTTTCTTCTACTAAAGAAATTGATTTTAAACACATGTTAGTGTTAATTTTTCTTCTATTTAAAAAATCATCTAAATATTTTTTAGGAACTTTAATCTTTTCAAGTTCCTTTATTTCTTCACCCGAAGCCCAACCAATTTCTTTTTTATGACTTAAAAAGCCCGTTAAGAAAATTTCTCTACCACATTTTGCATAATAATCTGGCTCCTCATCATCACTGCTATATTGCGGAGAACGCATAATTAAATGAAAAGCATAAACTTTTAGTTTTTTATTATTTTTCTTAATTTCTTTTAATACATCTAGTCTTTTAGTCAATGTCTTTAAATCATCATGATGAAGTCGCGATGGTACAATTCCACCATATAATAATGTATCAATTGAAATTACCAATCCATCTGCATCTTTAGTGCTATTTAGTAAAAAATTTCTTATTTCATCTAAATTGCCTGGTGTTTTTTTATCACCCATAAGACTTAAATCAGGTCGAATAATTTCATACTTTTCATTTTGAAATATTTGATGAGGAAACTCATAATTACATGGTCTTTCATCTAATGGTAATAAAACAATCTTTTTCATTTTTTAACACCTTCTTTATATGTGATTTCTAAGCCAACTTCATACATCCGACGCCAAGGCATATATACTTTATCTATCGTAATGTTACCTTTAATTGAAGTTAATTCTTGATTAATAAAATCCGTTAAATATTTTTTAACAATCTCACTAATTAAGCCTTCACTTTCTTTGACATCAAAATAATTAAATCCATTTAAAGTTAAATCAGTTTCGGTAACCTTTCGTCTAGTTAAGGCACAATATCCAATGTCTTCAACAAATCTTAAAGCAAGAAAGTTGAGATGTTCTTTAGTCCGTCCAAACTTCAAATAAACTAAACCTTGAGCTAAGGCGGTACCAAGGGCATTAGCCGATGTATTCCAACCAGAATACGATGCTAAATCCATTAAAATATTTTCTTTATTAAGCATTCTTACTAACTCAACATCACCACCATTACCAAAAGCCAAATCAGCTAAAATAACTGGTTTATTTAAAGTAGTTAAAGAGTATTTAATACTTTCAATGAATTCAACTAAATTTCTAAATACAGTAAAACCTCTTCCTTTTAACTCGAACTGATACGGGGCGGTAATCATTTTATCGCTTGGAGCATTAACATATAAAAGCACATCCGCTTCGCTCATACTACTAACCGGTATGGCCCCACAAGCTAAGATTTGATATTTAATCGTAGTATCTAAATATCTATCTTCTAGTGAAGGAATTGTCCATGGCGCTGATAATGAATTATATTTAATATATATTTTTGGTTGAATATTTAGTAATTTATTCATTAATCTCGCCAATAAATTATTGGCCACTTCATCAGCACCAGGGTACATATATACTTTATTACTTACATTAAATTCTTTAATTTGAGTTCTAATTTTCTCTTGATCTTTAGCAGTCCAACCAAATTCGGCGGCATCATCTTGAGGAATAATTAAAAAATCAATAATATTCTCATTAACTAAACATACTGATTTCTTAGTTAAACCTAAGTTGATTTTTCTGCGCCCTAAAAAATCATTTAAATATTCTTTTTTAACTTTTATTTTTTTAAGTTTTTGTCGTTCTTCATCATTAATAATTCCTAATTCTTCTTTATGAGTGAAAAAACCTAAATTAAAAATATCTTTTCCCACATGTTCATAATAATCAGGTTCTTCATCACTACTATTATATTGTGGGGTTCTCATGATTAAATGATAACCATAAATGATAATATTGGGGTTGTTTATTTTGATTTCTTTGATAACATTAATTCTTTCTAATAATTCACCTTCTTGATAATGATGAAGTCGTGACGGGATAATTCCGCCATAAAGTAAAGTATCAATCGCAATTACTAACGCGGTTGCCTCTTTAGTTTCTTTAATTAGAAAGTTTTTTATGGTTTGAAAATCCGCTGGTTTTTTCTTATCTCCCATTAGCTTCTTGTCGGGTCTTTTAATCTCTAAATTACTATTTTTAAAGATATCAAAAGGAAATTTATAATTACAAGGTCTTTCATCTAAAGGTAAGAAAACCACTTTATGCTTCATAACTTTGCCCTTCATTTTTGACACCATCCTCATTTTTTAACTATTTTATCGTTCTTTTTTTACGTTTAACTATGGTAACCCCGCCAAATATTCCTAAACCAACGACAGCGACAGCACCAACACAAATTCCAACAATCAAACCTATTTTATTGTCAATCTTTTCTTCAATGATTGGCGGTTCTTCCTCTTCTATCCTCTCTTCGATAACTGGATATGAAAAACTATATACGTTTGGTCTTTGATTTTGTTTGGTTATATCCCAATGTCCATTGTTAACTAAATAACGATTAATTTTGATATCTAGTATTTCCATAAAATATTTAATATCTTCCATAAACCGTTCATATGCGGCACCATCAGCATATAAAACTAGTTCTAATGTTAATTGATCTAATGCTTCATATAGTTCGTGAAAATCGATTGGATTATAATACTTCTTTTCCGTTAACTTATTTAATCTTATTTCTAAATTATTTCTTTTTTCAGTGGTAGTAGCGCCGTTTTTAAGATAAATATGATCAAACTTATGAAGTGTATCTTGAATAAATACTTTCAAAATGTCGTTTACTGAAGCATAAACTGATATTGTTTCATTTTTATAAGTGCCGCGACTAAATATATTATGAATATTAGAATTATTTCTAAAATTTTCCGTTTCGAAAATAGTTGACCCGTGAGCTCCGTTTTTATTAATAGCATCAGTATATGTGGCATTATACATATCTGGAAGTCGGTAATAAGTTGGAGCAATTCCTGGTAGTAAATATGCATATGGTGGGACAATTTTATTCGCACTTTCTACGGCAGAAATGACTAATTGAACATCTTTGACGTATGCCATCAGTTCAACTGAATCAATCCAGCCGTTTTCAACCCACGTTTGCCAATCTTGCATAATATTAATTTTGGAATATGCCGCGTTGGGACCGACTGCGATTGATAAAATCAGTTGGCTGTCTTTACTTCTAACTATGGTATTAATTTCTTCAACAAAAGAAGTAATTTTAGAAATTCGATATTCATTCCACTTTCCATATACTTCTGGATTCACTTTAACTAATTCGACAAGATTTCCTGTAACATCATACAATTCTTTGAACTCATTTGTTGCATATTCGGTATATCCAGTACTATATTGTGGAAACTCATTACCAGTTGGATATCTCGTATAATCTAAATGTAATCCTATGACATCATATTCAATAATTTCCCGATAGACATTTTGAATAAACTCTCTTACTTCAGGATTTGCTGGATCAAAGAATAAAAGATTTTCTTCATCTTTTTCGGGTTTTCCAGTGATTGCATGATTACCATTGATATCAACAATCCACCACTCTGGATGATCATCCCAAAGACTACTATGATACCAGGTTGGGCCAACATAGAAATTTTGAACCCACGCATGAACATTAATATCACGTTTTTTAGCTTCACTAATAAACGCGTCTAAATAATCTTTATATTCACCAAATTCGATGCCTTTAAAAATCTCGTGATATGGAACAAGATTCGATCGATATATTGCATATCCATACCAGAAGGTCTCCAAATATACATCAGTAAATTTTAAATTTTTAAGTTCATCTAAAGTTGCCTCTATTTGCGACAAACTCATTTCATATGGCCGGTGCCAAGTACCTCTTGATTCAATTCGTCTTGATACTAATGTATCAAAGTAAACCTCATCAAAAAGCGATTCTATGGCCTTTTTATGTCTAATAAATTCGCCAATATCTTGTGGGGTTTTCGTCTCATTAATTTTAGTTTGCAAAATTGTCATTTCATAAACTGATGCTAAAATAAGTGATAAGTTTTCTTCAGCTCTTTCCAAATTATTAACATCATACATCCCATTTTTGGCGGTGTTGACAAGCCCTTCGCTAATATCAGCTTCAGTTTGAAAACTATATAGAGTTTGATTAATTAAATTATTAGTTATGGTAAGTATTTTAGTCGTACTATTGTAAGTAACATTAGAACCTACATGAATGTTTTCTCTAACAAACTTTTCATTAATTCCATGCCCTGAAACCGCAAACCCTCCTGTTGGAATCGTCACTAAAGTTCCTTTTTCTACAACTAAACCCTGACTATCAACTGCAACTTCACATCCATAAATATTTTGTTGGGTTGTTAGTGATGGGTTTGTAGATGCAGGATAAATAACCAAATAATCTTGTTGCCTTACTCCGTTGATACTGGTAAATTTTTTGGTAATAACATTTTCTATTTTCATAAATTCTAAATCAATTAATTCAATCACGTCTCCCACATTAAATAAAACTCCATCCTTAAGCATATTCTGTTTTGTTTCAGCGTTGCCGCTTATCACAAAGCCACCTAGTGGGATATCATTGTTTGCACCTTGATTAACTCCGATGACTTCAAATTGATTCGTTTCTACGTTAAACTCAACAATCATTTCATTATCGCTAAATTGATTAGTTCCAGTTTTTTCTCCATACAAATAATTGTAATATGTAAACGAATTATAACCAGATACAACATTGACGGTGTTAAAAGCGATTCTTACACCTTTATTACTTAAAATAGCGTGTTTATAGGCTGCTACTGTGACATTGTTAAGGTTGATAATGTCACCGATATTAAAGTCTGTTGCCAAGGCAGTGGGAATACTTAAAATTAATCCATTTAGTGGGATTTCATTTTCGCCATTATTTTTAGTCTCAATCACATACTTTCCGATTGATTCTTTTATCGCTACATACTCAACTGCATCTTCGTTGCGGTTAGTTTTCAAAAAAGGCCAATCCGGAGTATATAAAACTGCCCTATTAGTAATGTCTTTATAAGTGATATTCCCACCAGTAAATGATATTGGATTTATTATCACTTCTAAATTATTTTCATTTACTTTAATTGTTTTAAGATCATTCGCTTTAATATTTACTGTCGTCATCAGTAAAAATGCTAAGAAGATTAAAACCACTTGATATCTTTTTATAATTTGTCCTCCCATACCTTCCACCATAAGTTGCCTAATAAAGGTTTGATGTGTTGCTCATATTCTTTTTCCGTTAATAATTTTTCTTTTTTAATTAATAAATTTAAAATTTCATCGCCTAAAATCACTGGTTTTTCATATAACTGAATAATTTCTTCTTTAGTGATGGTTTTATTTAAAATTTTTTCGACAATATTAGCTTCCTTGACCGCTCTTTCTAACCAAGGTTTAATTTCTTTAATTATTTCATAATCGGATTTTAATAATCTCTTTGAACTTGCTTTTAAATTTTTATAATATTTAATAATTTGATCAGTTTTACCATTATTAACCCAACTTTCATGTTTAAATGAATCATCGTTAGTTAAGGTACATAAAGTATTCGCTCTAACAAAAGTAAGCATATCCGCAAAATGTTTATCAGCTACTACTTCTCTAATTCCTAATTCAAGTGATTTTTCTGGATCATACTTATCACTATTCCACATATAATGAGCAATTGTCACTAAACTTATTTTTGACGCATGCCATTGATTCATTGGATTAGAAACCATTGATTTGAAATGTTTAGATAAATGCGAAGTTCGATTAATAATTGGCCCTAAGAAGATTCGACTTTTCCAAAAATCATTTACTGGATAATTTTCCCACAATAAAATTTCATGCTGATAGATTTCTTTAATATCAATTGCGTGTTGTTCATCAATAACTTCGGCGCACACTCTATCGCCAGTATGCACTACTTTAATATTAGCGGCTAATTTTAAACGCAAATCAGTTCGATAAACACTATCCCATGGTTGGTAATATTCAGTTGGGCACATTACTAAATCATAGTTTAGTGTTTGTCCTTTAATATAATCATTAATTTTGTTTAACACATAAGCGTGAGCAACTCCAGGACGTTTAAAAATTTTTTTATTTTCTTCACTTAGTTCATAATCAATATCGTCCATTAAGACCGCAAAGTTATGAACACCATTAGCGATAACTTGATCGACCTTTTTAAACAATAAAAGAAAATCATTTTCATCGGCATAATTAAAGTCTTTACCCGGACTAATACAATAATAAAATTCAATGGCTTTTTCATCACATTTATTTTTATAGGCAATAAATTGGCTTAATTCTTTTTCTGGATATAACTCGCGCCATTTATCGCGATGATATAAATCATCTTTCGGAGCATACATGAAAATATTAAGACGATGTTTGTCCATAAAATCAATCACATCTAAACGATTTTCATGTGACCATGGAGTTCCATAAAAACCTTCAATAATTCCTCTTAATTTAAAAGAAGGATAATCATTAATAGTAGTAATTGGAACAACTAAATCATCGCCATCGCGATAAGTTAGCTTGTTTAAAGTTGCAACTGCATAACGAATCGCTCTTTCATTTTTCGCTTTAATTTTTACTTCTTTATTTTTATTAATTTTTAAGATATAACCATCTTCATTTAACGTGTTATCAAAAACAATACTAATTTCAAGTTCGCCGTCATTACCGCCATAAATAAATTTAGTGGCATCTAGCAATTTGTCAAAATGCGAAAACATTTGAAACTTTATTGATCTTTCGGTCATAAAGAAGGTAATTTTTTCTGCTTTCTTAAAAACTAAATTGTTATTAATGCTATATCGGTCTCGTAAAATATATAAATCTTTCATTTTAGTCTTGTATACTCTAAATAGTAAATTATAGTAAATCGAGTATACATTTCCTTTCTTAAGATTTTCTACTATAATTTATATATGGTACTGTGGATTTGATGCATTTTAATGTAGCTTTGACTACCGAA
>JAAYXR010000035.1 GCA_012515785.1 Acholeplasmataceae bacterium
AGAGAAGTTCCAGTTATTAATGATTATTACTATAAGAAGAAAAATGAAGGTAAACATAGAAACGTCATCTTTTCTTCTATAGCGCGTAAATTACTACGAATAATTTACTATCTAGAAACTAATCAGATTAGTTTCGATCAAAATATTATTAGATAATAGAAAGTAGCTATTCTATTTTCAATAAACATATTTAAACTATTAGCTGGATTTTTCGGTTCTTTTATAATGGAGTTATTTATTACTTGACTTATTAATAGTTATCTCCTTTAATACTCTAACTTTAGTTTTATCTGCCCGACTTGATATTAATTTAACAGTAATATTTAAAATAAATACTACTACTAAAATCAATATAGCAATTGAACTGGCTAGTTCAAAGTTTGGATTTTCTCCTGCCATAATCGACCAAATATGAACTGCAAGTGAAGTTGATCTTTCATTAATTGCAACTGTATCTTTAATAACTGTACCAACTGCATAAATTAAGGCCGCACTTTCACCAATGATTCTACCAATTGAAAGTAAGGTTGCAGTTAATAGTCCGCCAATTGCATTAGGTAGTACTACTTTAAATACTGTTTGAGTTTGACTTGCTCCTAACGCAAGTGAAGCTTGACGATAACTTAGTGGTATAGTTTTAAGTGATTCTTCAGTCGTCTTAATAATTGTTGGAAGCAGAATAATTGTAAGAGTCAAAGCCCCACTAGCGATACTTCCTCCTTGTGAGCCAATGATTCCATTCATCATTGGAATAAATACGATTGCTCCGACAAATCCGAAGATAATTGAAGGAATTCCATTTGTCATATCAATTAAACTTCTAATAATATCGGTAAATTTATTTTGTGGTGCATATTCATGTAAGTATATAGCACTGATAATTCCGATAGGTAAGGCAATAACCAGTGTTAGCGCTATTAATAATAACGTCGTTAATAATGATCCTCTAATTCCACCACCACCGACCGATGATTGAAATTGCAAAACTTCTACTCCGCGGTCTAGCGCATTAATTATTGCTTCAGCACCTTCTCTTGATGATACTAATATATAGTCTCCGTTTTCATCAATTAACGTAATACTATCAATCGCTTGGCCAACTTTAATTAAATCTTTTTCATTAGTAGCGGCCTGGACTAATTGTTTAACTGGAGAGTGTTTATCGATATGGTTAATTACGACATCAATTCCACCTTCACGATTTTTCTTTTCTGCGACTGAGATTCCCCAATTTTTTGAAAAGTATGAATCTTTCTTTTGCGGATCAATAAAGCCACCTAAATGATAAACTTCACTTTCATCAGTTTTAACTGTATAGTTATGGGCATGATAATCACTGACAATTAAATCTGGTTTCAATAATTTAATCCCATTTCTAAAAATAAAAATTAATAAAGCCCCTAAAATAATAAATCCGAAAGTGGACGATACAAAGGTAAATCCATTAGCAATAGCGTCTTTTACTTTTCTTTTTTTAGTTAATGGATTTTCTTTGTTAATAACTTCTTTGATATCGTTTTCTGATATTATTTCATTATTGGTTTTCTTTACTACATCGTTGTTAGTTCCCATTACTGTGCCACCTTCCTTTTCGCAAAGTTGAGTAAAGCGTTACTTAGTAATATAATTACGATTAGTACTAATCCAACACTAAAACGAATATCATAATCTAGTCCCGTGGTTTCTTTAATTCCCATTAACATGGTTGATGTTAAGGTTCTAGTTAATCCGAACGGATTAAAGTTTGGACCGCTTCCGGCGTTACCAGCAACCATTGAGACTGCGGTTGCTTCTCCTAACGCACGTCCTACTCCTAAAATAATGCCTGAGAAAATCCCACTCTTAGTTGCTCTTAAAACTATTTTAAAATTAGTTTGAGTTGGGCTTGCCCCTAAGGCAAGTGATGCGTTTATTTGATCATCTCTTACTGCTCTTATCGCAGTTATCGATAAAAGAGTAATCGTTGGAATAATCATAATTGCGAGTACCAAAGATGCTGATAGCATAGATAGTCCGCCAGCACTTTGATAGCCAAAGACACCAGAAATTGATTTGACAAATCTTGTAATAACTCCCATTCCAAATAATCCGTAAATAATTGATGGAATTGAAGCTAATATTTCAATAATATATGTAACTGCCATACTTATTGGTTTTGGTGCAATTCTTGTCACAAATAACGCAGTTAACACCGAAACTGGTGCTGCGATAATAAGAGCCCATAATACAACCCAAATTGTATTAATAATAATAAAACCAATACTATAGTTATTTGGTGGGCTAAACCATGTTGTGCCACCTAAAAATGAAAAAAAGTTAACTCGGTAACTTCCTTGCACTCCGTCATGGACAATATTATAACTATTAACAAAAGGAGACATTCCTTTTAAGAAAATAAAAACTGCTGTAATAATAATTGTTGATGCTGATAATATCGCTACAACTAAGAAAGAATATCTAACGATATTATCGTATATCATTTTATTTTTAAACTGTTTGTCATTTTTAATCTGCATAATATCCCTCTTTAAATAATGCAAACAAGCCCCGAGGAGGGGCTTGCTTGATAATATATGTATTACTTAACTTCGCTCCACTTAGTAACTTCGCCTTTGTAGATTTTAACTAACATTTCTGCAGTGATTGCAGTAAGTTTATTTTTAGTATTAACTACAACAACGATAGCGTCAATTGCGATTCTTCCTTTTGAAGCTGCTGCTTCTTCAGCTTTGAATTCTCTTGATGCAAATCCTAAATCTAATGCGTTAGCTCCATCTTTTTCACTACCATTAGTTCTCTTGTGTGCATCACCTGAACCAGTGTGGTTATGTTCGAATGTAATAGTTCCCTTAACTAGACCTTTAAACGCTGCTGTAACTGCTTTAGCTGCCTTTTCAACTGATGTTGATCCACCAACTCTAAATGTAATATTTAATGTTTTATCGTCAACGATTGGATGTTGAGCTTTAACTGAATCCCATGATTTAGCTCCTGCAGTATCAACGATTCCGTCAGCGCCTTTAATAACTCCTAAACCTTCAACAGTTTTCATATAAGCTTCAATTGCTTTAGCTACTTGACCAACTTTTGGATCTGAGTAATTATCTCTTAACATATAGTTAAAGTTTCTTGTTAGTTTATATGTTCCGTTAATAACGTTTGCTTCAGTTGGTTTAACTCCGTTATATTCTAAACCTTTTAATCCTGATGTTGCAAGTGATGATAATGAAATATATCCAATACCAAACTCATCATTTTTAACACCGTTAATCATTGCTCCGTTTGATTCAATTTCAACATATCCTGCAACTAATTTTGTATTATCTTTAATTGCATCCTTATAATTGATTCCTGTAAAGAATCCATCTCTTGTACCGCTTGTTGTATCTCTTGTGTAAACTTTGATTACGTTACCTTTCTTTTCACAAGCAGCAACTCCCCCTAATAGTAATAGTGCTACTAGCACGAAAATGATTTTTTTAAATTTTTTCATATTATCCTCCTATTAAAATCATATCAATCTTAGTATAGATTGATTATGGAGTATGAAAAAACCATAAATCTTTAAAAGAATGTAAAGATATAGTAAATATTATACATTTTCTTTACTTTTCATCAATTATTTCTTGTTTTTCCTGTTTTTCTTTATTTGGAAATATGACATCTAATAGTTTAAATAGTAAATTTAGTGCAATACCAATTACTGCCGCAAGAGCCATTGTTTCAAGTTTAATAACATTAGTAAAGGCTATTACCATTCCGCCTAATCCAACAACTAACATTGTTGAGATAATAATAATATTTTTAATATTACCTAAATCAACTTTATCTTCAACAATTACTTTTAATCCATTAGCGGCAATCATTCCAAATAAAACTAGTGACATTCCGCCTAAAACCGGAGTTGGGATACTTTGAATAAATACGTTAATTGGGGAAATAAACGCCAGTAAAATAGCAATTACCGCTGCTAACCCAGTTACCCAAACTGAGCCTACTTTAGTCATTGCAATTACACCAGTATTTTCTCCATAACTAGTATTTGCTGGAGCGCCCATGGCTCCGGCAACTAACGTTGCAATCCCGTCACCAGCAAGAGTTCTAGCAAGTCCTGGTTCTTCTAAAAAGTCGCGATCCATAATACTTCCTAATACTTGGTGATCTCCAATATGCTCCATAATTGTTACAAAGGCTAGTGGAGCGAATATCGCTAAGGCACTAAAATCAGGTTTGTAAGTTCCGATTATTTGAAATTTAGGTAATGAGAAAAATCTAATTCCTTCAAATAATGAAAAATCTACCATTCCAACAATTAATGCCATAATATATCCGGCAACAATTCCAAATAAAAACGGAATTATTTTTGGAAATCCTTTAGCTTTAACTGCAACAAGAACAATTGTTAAAAATGTTACTCCCGCTACTAAATAATTTTTCCATGGTGCCACATTTTCAATTGCAGTTGTAATATTACCAATCGCAACTGGCGCTAAACTTAGCCCAATTACAATAATCATTGGTCCAACAATCACTGAAGGTAGTAACCATTTAAGCCATTTAACTCCAAAAAAGTGAATAATTACCGCGACTATACAATAAATTACACCCACAGCAATAATACCGGTTAAAGCTCCGTTAAAATTGCCACTAACGCTAAATGATGTAATAATTGCCGCAATATAGGCAAATGATGACCCTAAATACATTGGTACTTTAGCTTTCGTTAATGCAATATAAATTAAAGTTCCGACACCTGATCCAATTAAAGCAACCCCAACATCTAATCCTGTTAAAATTGGAACTAATACAGTTGCTCCAAACATTGCAAATACGTGTTGCAAGCTAAGTAGTATCCAACGATACCATTTTGGTCTTTCCCAAACGTCTAATACTAATTTCTTCTCTTCCATAATCTTTTCTCCTTTTTTCTTATGAAATTTATTTAAAAAAATAACCCCGAAGGGTTATTTCTAAATGTTAAAATATGGCCTGTAAAGCGTAATAGACAACGAAGAAACCGGCCAAGCCATAGGCCACAGGATGTACCTCCTTAAATCTCTTTTGTGCCATCATTACGATTACATAGAATATGAATCCAAATGCAATACCATTTGCAATTGAATATGATAATACCATGATGATAATTGTTAAAAATGCATAAATTGCAACTTCTGCTTTACCCCATTCAATATTTTTAAGTTGAGTTGCCATTAAGACCCCAACTAATACTAATGCCATACCTGTTACCGCAGGGTGACTAAATATTTGGAATACTGGGAATAATAAAATTGATATTAAGAATAGTAGCCCTGTTACGACAGATGCAAGTCCTGATCTAGCACCAGCTGCGATACCAGCACTTGATTCAACATAAGTAGTAGTAACAGGTGTTCCTAACATATTACCAATAACTGTTGCCGTTGCGTCAACGATCATTCCTCTTTCAGCACCTTCCGTTGTTCCATCTTCTCTGATTAATCCAGCAGGTCCAGCGGTTGCTAAGAATGTTCCCATAGTATCAAACATGTCAACAAATGCAAATGTTAAAATAACCATGATTATTTGTGGTGTCCAAAGGCCTGGCGATGCAAAACCATTAACAAATCCTGAAGCTGTTTCAGCAATTCCTCCTAAACCTTTATAATCAAATTTTGCTGTTGAAATTAATGGGAAATTATTCATTCCGTCTGCAGCGTATAAAAGTGGTGAATTAGCAGCATTTAGTATTTCACCAACGACTACCCCGACAACAGCTGTAGCCACGATAGATACAATTAGAGTATATCTGAATCCTCTAGCGTGTAAGACCATTGCTAAAATGATTCCAAATAATGCTAACCAAACTAGTGGATTAGTAAAATCGGTTAGTCCAGTTAATTGAGCCGCGGCATCAAAAGTAATGATTTTCATATTTCTTAATCCAATATAAGCAATGAAAAATCCAATACCAGCTCCAATAGCTAATCTTAAATTCGCAGGAACAGCTTCCATAATTTTAGTTCTTACTTTGGTAACTGATAAAATTAAGAATAAAACTCCTCCTAGAATACCAGCTGCGAGTGCTTCTTGCCATGTATACCCCATTAGACCAACAACGGTATATGCAAAAAAGGCATTTGTTCCCATTCCTGGTGCTAATCCCATTGGCAATTTAGCAAATACGCCCATCGCGATTGTTGCTAATCCCGCAATTAATGCAGTAGCTAAGAATACTCCGCCGTATGGCATGTTAACAGGTGCTCCTGATAACATTCCTGGGTTAACAGCGAGAATATAACACATCGCTAAAAATGTTACTAATCCCCCGATTATCTCCCTGCGCCAATTAGACCCGCGCTCAGTAATTTTGAAGAACTTATCTACCTTTTGTAAAAATGGTGATTGTTCTCCTTGTGTTTTTTTCTCTTCCATCTACAATCCTCCCCATGGATATTTTTGTATTCAATATCGTGATGGTAAAATAAAAGCCACTAATTTAGTAGTGGCCACATGAATGCGCAGAGAAAAACGCAATTCATAGTTCGTAGTCATGATTTTAACGGAATCATGGTAGAAACTTGGCCGCCATATTCAGCCGATTATACGATTCATTGAATACACCTTAATTTTAACAAATTTTTACTTTTGAGTAAACAGATAACGCCATGTTTTCGAATGTAAACGATTTCATCGATTTAATGTGATTTTATCGTAAATTTAAAATGCCTATTACTTTTTATATATTTATATCATATAATTAATGTAAGGATGTGATAGTAATGAAATTATGGCAAAAAGGAATCGTATATCAAATTTATCCAAGAAGTTTTAAAGACTCTAATGGCGATGGGATTGGAGATTTAAAAGGAATCATTTCCAAACTAGATTATGTGAAAAATTTGGGTATCGATATCATTTGGTTATCGCCTGTATATCTATCCCCAAATAATGATAATGGTTATGATGTCGCTGACTACTATAAAATCAACCCTGAATTTGGAACGATGGCAGACATGGATGCTTTAATTAAAAAAGCCAATGAACTAGGCTTAAAAATAATTATGGATTTAGTAATTAACCATACTTCTACTGAACATTGGTGGTTTAAAGAGGCTTTAAAAGGGAAAGATAATCCGTACCGTAATTATTATCATTGGCGTGATAAAAAGAATAATTGGGGTGGATTCTTTGGCGGTACCACTTGGGAAAAAGCAGGTGACCAATATTATCTTCACTTATTTGATAAAACTCAAGCCGATTTAAATTTAAGTAATCCAAAAGTAATTGAGGAAGTTAAAAATATTATGACTTTCTGGTTAGATAAAGGTATCTATGGTTTTAGATGCGATGTTATTAATATTATCTATAAAAACTCCCTTGAAAATGGCAAAAGAAGACTTGTTTTAACAGGATTAGAACACTATCACTCTACAAAAAGAAACCATGAAATCTTACAAGAATTACGCCGCGATGTGTTAAATAATTATGTTGAAACCTTTGCTGTTGGTGAAACTGTCCTTGTTTCACCAAAACAAGCTTATGATTTAATGGCTCCTGATCGCAAGGAATTAGATTTAGTAATTTCTTTTGAGCATATGGATGTTGATCACATAAATAATAAGTGGTTTAAAGTCAAATTTAAGCCTAAAAAAATGATGAAGGCATTAACTAAGTGGCAAGAATTACTACCTTGGAATTGCTTATATTTTGAAAACCACGATCAACCACGTAGCCTTTCAAGATTTGGTTGTACGGAAAAATATAGGCTTGAAAGTGCCAAAATGTTAGCTACAATTTTATTAACTTTAAGAGGCACTCCATTTATTTATCAAGGCCAAGAAATTGGAATGACTAATGGTGATTTTAAATCTCTTTCCGAATTTATGGATACCGAAACCCATAATATTGAAAAAGTGGGAAGAAAATTATTAATTCCAAGACCAATTTTAAAGAAAATGCTATTTAGAACTAGCAGGGATAATGCCAGAACTCCAATGCAATGGAATGCAACCACTGGGTTTACTACCGGCACTCCTTGGCTTAAAGAAAATCAAAATAAATCATTTATCAATGTAGAAGATGCGCTTCAAGATGATAACTCAATTTTAAACTTCTATAAACGTTTGATTAGTTTTAGAAAGTCATCTCACATTCTCACTAAGGGGATATTTAGAGTAATTAGCATGAAAAATGACGTTTATATATATGAGCGAGAACACAATAATCAAATTTTAAGAATTTTCGCTAATATGTCAAAAAAAGAAAAGAAAATCCATAACAGAAGAGAACCACTCTTATCAAATTATCAAGATTTCGAGCCAAATAAATTACGACCATACGAAGCTTATATCGTTGAGGTGCGCTATGGATTTTAAAGATTATCTAGAACTAACCGAAGGGCTTAATCAGTGGGAAACAAAACCTCTTTTTGGACTTGAAAGTTTATATTTTGCTGATGGTCCGCATGGTTTAAGAAAACAGCTATCAAATATTGACCCGTTTGGTAAATCAAGTAGCTACATCGCCACTTCTTTTCCAACCGCTAGTTTAACTTCATGTAGTTTTGATAAAAAACTTCTTGAAGAAATGGGTGCGACACTTGCTTTAGAAGCAAAAGCGTTAAATGTTCATGTTTTACTAGGTCCTGGTGTAAATATTAAAAGAAGTCCGTTATGCGGACGTAATTTTGAATATTTTTCTGAAGATCCACTTCTTGCAGGACAACTAGCAGCCGCATATGTTAGGGGTGTTCAAAATAACGGAGTTGGGGTTTCAGTAAAACATTTTTTCGCTAATAACCAAGAACAGTACCGTTACACCGTTAACTCGGTTATTGATAAAAGAGCGATGCGAGAAATTTATTTACGTCCTTTTGAAATTGTGGTTCGGGAAAATCCAGCGACTATCATGACTAGTTATAATCAAGTCAATGGTTTTTATGTTAATAGCCACCGGATCTTAAAGCGGGTCGTAAGAGACGAGTGGGGTTATGATGGTGTTTTAATTTCTGATTGGGGAGCAACTTTTAATAAATACGAATCAATTGTTTCAAGTCACGATTTAGAAATGCCTTCTTCTAATGGTTTTTATAATAGTTTTGTTGAAGGTAGACTTCATCATAGTGAAATCCAAACTAATTTAGTTGAAACGAAAAGACGTATCGAAAATTTAATTAAGAAATATAGACATAATTATGATATTTCAGTTGATTTTGATAAGCAACACGAAATTGCAAGACATATTGCTAGAGAGTCAATGGTCTTACTTAAAAACGATGAAAATATATTACCTCTATCAAAAGATGAACGTATTTTAATTACTGGACCTTTTATTGATTCATTTAGATATCAAGGAGCAGGTTCAAGTGAGATTAATCCTTATCAAGTCGATGAAATTTGCGATATTGCTTCAAATTATAGTACCAATATTAAACTCTTAAAAGGCATCAATTTAAATAATTCTAAAGACGAAAAATTGTTAAACGATACTTTGAATTTAGCTAAAGATGTTGATAAGATTGTCATAGTTTTAGGATTACCTAAAGAATATGAGGCTGAAGGTTTTGATCGGGACAATATTAATCTTCCAACTAATCAAATAAAATTAGTTGAAGAATTATCTAAAGTCAACCCTAATATTGTTTTAGTAATGTTGGGTGGCGGAGTAATGGATTTAAGTATTGACAAGAAAGCTAAAGGGGTACTTCTAGCCTCACTTAGTGGCGGAGCTGGAGCCCAAGCTATTTTAGATATTCTTTATGGTTATCCACCAAGTGGAAGACTTTCTGAAACTTATATTAATAAATTAAGTGATTGCAATGTTCAATTATCTAATCACGACTTAAATGTTTACTATGATGAATCCATCTATGTGGGATATCGATATTATGATACTTTTGATATACCAGTTAAATATCCATTCGGATATGGGCTTTCATATACTGAGTTTGAATATAGTAACCTAAAATGCGATTTAATAGATAATAAATTGGTTATTAACTTCGATATTGAGAACATTGGGAAATGCGATAGTAAAGAAGTTATCCAAATATATATTGGTGCGCCAAAAACTAGCGTTTATAAACCTAAAAAAGAATTAAGATTATTTGACAAAATATTCTTAAAAATAGGTGAAAAGAAATCATTATCTTATGCAATAAATACCGATGATTTAAGGTATTATGACATCTATCAAGACATATATAATTTAGAAGATGGAATTTACAAAGTATATGTATCAAAAGATGTTAAAACACATGCACTTATTGGAGAAATTTATATTTCTGGTATCTTTAAATCACATCCACAGACTTCATATTTAAATAGTGAATATGATACTTCTGATTTCAAAGATATATATCACTTAACTTTACCAGTTAAAAGACCAAAATTAAAACGACCTTATAATTTAAATTCAACCTTAGAGGATTTACAAAATACTTTAATGGGGAAAATACTAGCTAGAACTATTTTAAAAATTGCAACTAAAGAATTAAAAGATTTGCCGGAAAATTTAAAAAATCTAACACAAAAGATGTTAAAAACAACCCCACTAAGATTACTGGCTAATTATGGTGGAGATGCATTTAACTTCAATATGGCACAAGGTATTATTGATATTGCCAATTTAAAACTATTTAAGGGCATAAGAAAGTTGAGGACAAAATGAAAAAACAAAAGCAAAGAGTTGGAGTTTATACTGTAAGTGGGCTGGGTAGAGATTTAGCTTACACACTTTATAGTACTTATTTAATGGTGTTCTTTACCGACGCATTAGGTTTAACCGAATGGGAATTAGTAGCGGTTGGAATTGTGATGTCGATTGCTAGAATATGGGATGCAATCAATGATCCACTAATGGGGATTATTATCGACAATAGAACGACAAGATGGGGCAAATTTAAACCTTGGATTTTAGTTGGTGCAATTACTAGCGCGATTTGCTTTTTCCTTCTCTTCCAAGATTTTAAATTAGCTGGCGGAGCTTTTGTTGCCGTATTTGCGATTATCTATGTTTTAAGTGATATGACTTATACAATGAATGATATTGCATATTGGACAATGTATTCAACATTTTCTACTGATGCAAAAGAAAGAGAAAAAATTGGATCTCAAGCCAGAACTTTTGCCAGTATCGGTATGTTTATTACCGTTGCACTAACACCGCTTGTCTATCAATCTGGCGCCCTTGGCACTCCTAAACGGGCCTTTTCAATTTGGTCATTAATCATTGTTAGCATCTTCTTGATTTCGCAAATAGCTGTTGTTTTATTTGTTAGAGAATCAAAAGATCCAATTATGACTCAACCAAAGGCTGAAAAAACAAAATTTAAAGATATTCTAAAAATCATTTTTAAAAATGATCAATTAGTTATCTTAATGTTTATTATTCTCTTCTTAAATATTGGATATTTTATTACTACAGCTTTAGGAATTTATTTTTTCAATTATGATTTTAATAAATATGGTGGCTTAGAATTTACAATATTTTCAGTAATATTAGCTGTTAGTCAATTACTCGCATTTATTTTGTTACCGATACTTACGAAAAAATATAAAAGAAAAACAGTATTCACTTTAGCCTTTGGGCTAATGACAGCAGGATATGCGTCATTTTTCTTAGTCGGTTACGTACTTCCAATGAATATGATTTTTATTGGAATCGCAGGATTCTTACTATTCTTTGGCCAAGGTTTCATGCAAGTCTTACACATTATTATGTTAGCTGATACAATTGAATACGGTCAGTGGAAATTAGGAACTCGTAATGAATCAGTAATTTTCTCAGTAAATCCATTTGTAGTAAAACTTGCGACAAGTATTCAAATCCTAGTAGTTTCTATTACATTAGCAATTACCAAATTAAATAGAGACGTTATTAAACCGCTTACTGATGAGATTAACTTAAATAAACCGGATAATGATTGGATCCGTAATTTCATTGGCACCAATGTGACTGGAGAGATGAGATTTGGATTAAGAATGTCAATGTTATTTATTCCGTTTTTATTCGTTTTAGCTAGCTTTTTATTATATCGATTCAAATTTAAAATTGATGAAAATATGCATCAAAAAATAACTGAAGAATTAAGAGTGCGCGTTGAACTTGATTCAATTAATATAAAATTTTACAACACACTATAAGATAAATTACAAAAAATTAATTATTACTTACAATTAAAAGAGCGCCAATCGGCGCTCTTAATAATATTAAGCTATCGTTCGTTTGAAGAAATTTCCTTTTAGGGTACTGACATGCTTTGAAACAACGAAAGCATCAGGGTCAACCGCTTTAACCGCTTCTAATACTTTATGTCTTTCAAAGTTCATTACGATTAAATAAATCATACTTTTTTCTTGGAGTGTATATCCACCACGACCATCGAAAATGGTAACTCCCCTATTAACCACTTCAATAATTTTAGCTGATAGTTCTTCTGGTTGATCAGTAATAATATTAAATTCAATATAGTTGTATGTCGTATGGATTTTATCAATGGTAATCATGGTCGCAAATAGCGTTACTAGTGTATATAAAAAGATTAATCCAGCTTCAGTGACTCCTGATTCAATTCCGTATAAGATTCCCCCTACAATCGCAATTACGACATTTAGGGCAGTAGAAATTCTACCAACACTTCTTCCTTTTTTTAGTGATATATATTGACTAACAATATCAAAACCACCGGTTGATGTTCCAAACTTCATTGCGATTCCAACACCAACTCCAATTAAAGCGCCACCAAATATCGCTAAAAGTGATGGTTCAACTCCTTTAAAAATATCAACTTTAATATAACCAATAATAATCGCTTGAAGTGAGACCGAAATAATTGAATATATGGTAAATCTTTTTGATACACCAAACCAACCAAGAATAAAGATCGGAATATTTAGTCCTAAAATGGTGGTAAACATAATAATGCTTCTTGTCCCTTCGGCTAATTCACCATGATTAGATAATTTAATAATATCAGCAATTAACTGAGCTATCCCAGGAATTCCTCCGGCATACATTCTTACCGCGCTCGCTTCAATAAACCATCCTAATCCAATCCCATAAATAATCGTTGATACAACGACAATAAAGATTCTAAAAATTTCGGGACCGATTACTGTTTTAAATTTTGGATTATTTAAAAATTTAATTTTTTTCATTTCTATCACTTAATATTTCATCCATTTTCTTATCTAAATCAAAACGCTCAAATAACACTTGGGCCTCATTTGGTCTTCGGTTTGGATAGACTCCAAATTCTTTTAATGATTCAAAGGATATATCTTCGTAATTAATTTGATTAGCAATTTTTTCTGATGTTTGTGGAATATATGGATTAAGTAATACTGAGATGAATCTAATGGTTTCTATTAAGTGATATAGCAAGTTATCTAATTCTTTTTGTTTGGATTCATCTTTGTTTAGTTTCCAAGGTTCCATTAAATCGATGTATTTATTAGCACTTCTCGCTAACGCGATAACTACTTCTAATGCATCTCCAACTTTTAACTCATCCATTAATTTTTTCATTTTAGGGAGCGCTTCTAAAGCTTCTTTTCTTAATTCATTAGAGTGCTCATCATCTAAAATTGTTTTAGTAATTTCACCGCCACGATATTTTTTAATCATTCCTAAAGTTCGGTTAACTAAATTACCAACAGTATTAGCTAAATCGCTATTGTTTCTTTCGATAATTAACTCATAGGTCATATTACCATCTTGATTATAGGGAATTTCATGTAAACAATAATATCTAACTGGATCAACCCCGAAGTACTTAACTAATTCTTTAGTATACATAACGTTACCGGTTGATTTACTCATCTTATTACGATTAAATAAAACCCATGGGTGACCAAAGATAGTCTTAGGTAATTCAATTCCTAAAGCTAATAATAAAATTGGCCAAAAGATAACATGGAATCTCATGACATCTTTTCCAACGACATGTAAGTCTGCTGGCCAGTATTTTTTAAATAACTCGCCTGGTTCTTTTTCTGGTGAATAATCTAAGCCCGTAATATAGTTGCATAATGCATCAATCCAAACATATGTAACATGTTTTGGATTAGTAATTGTTGGGATTCCCCAATCAAAGGCGGTTCTAGTAATTGAAATGTCTAAAAGTGGCTCTTCTAAGAAGTTTTTAACCATTTCGTTTTTTCTTGATTCTGGCATAATAAAATTAGGATTTTTATTAATATGATCGACTAATTGTTGTTGGTATTTACTGAGTCTTAAAAAATACGCTTCTTCACTCATCCAAATTGGAATATCGCCATTTGGTGTTTTTCCATCGATTAAATCTTTTTCGTTAATAAAAGCTTCTTCTGATATTGAATACCAACCTTCATATTGGCCTAAATAGATATCTCCTTGAGCTAATAGTTTTTCAAAGATTTGTTGAACCGAATGAACGTGTCTTTGATCAGTCGTTCTGACAAATGAATCATAACTAATATCGACTAAATCAAATATTTTTCTAATTTCTCCGGAAATATAATCAACATATGTTTGTGGGTCGATTCCATTGTTTTTGGCATTTTGTTCAATTTTTTGTCCATGTTCATCGGTTCCAGTTTGAAAATAAACATCATATCCTTCTAATCTTTTAAATCTAGCAATCGCATCCGTTAAAATGATTTCATAGACGTTTCCAATATGAGGAATAGCTGAACTATATGGAATAGCAGTTGTGATATAATACTTCTTTTTCATTTTTCTCTCCTAATTTTATATAATTTATATATTTCTGATTTAGATTTTCCGCGATCTTTTGCGACCATTTTCATCGCATCTTTTTCGTTAAAACCTAAATCAAGATAGTGTTTTACATGTTCATCAATGGTAAAATCGGTAAAATAGTCTTTTGGATCTCCACCCTCAACAACAATAACACATTCACCAACGATATCTGGGTTTTCTTTAATAATATCTAAAACATATCCTCTAATAATTGTTTCAAACTTTTTAGTAATTTCTCTAGCAATAGAAATCTTTCGATTTCCTAAGGAATGATAAATATTATCAAGTGTTTTATAAATTCTATTACTCGCTTCATAAATGACTAAAGTTTCTGAGCGATATAAATAATCTTCTAAGATTGTTTTTTGTTTTTCTTCTCCTCTAGGTAAAAAACCTAAAAAAGTAAATGGTTGAATCACCAGACCCGATGTAATTAAAGCCGCGATAATAGCGCTCGCTCCAGGGACGGCAACTACATTAAAATCATACTCGATAGCTAGTTTTATTATTTCATATCCCGGATCACTAATTCCTGGAGTTCCCGCATCAGTAATTAAGGCAATATTATTTCCTTCTTTTAAAAGATTAATAATTTTATCGCCTTTAAGATCTTTATTAAATTCAAAATAACTATCCACCTTATTTGATATATCATAATATTCTAATAAGGTTCTACTATGTCTAGTATCCTCACAAAAAATGTAGTCTACTTCCTTTAAGATTCGAATCGCTCTTAAGGTAATATCTTCTAAATTTCCAATTGGAGTAGCTACTAGGTATAGTGTTGAATTATTATTTTGAAAGTTTTGAGTCAGTTTCATTTTATGAATTTACAGCTCTTCTAATCTTTTCGTTTAAATCTCTTTCATCATAAACCAAACGCATTAGTTGTTTCTTTTTGGCATCAGTAATACCAAAACGAGTTCTAATTTCTTCTAAGAAGAAATGCTGTTTAGTATTATATAAATCATCAAAAAGAGGTAACTTAGAAATATTTAAAAACACTATATTTCTAACTGTTACTGGAGATTCTTCGAAAAAAGAAATAGTTTTTTCGTAATCATCGCTTAACGTAAATGTATACTCTGAGGCAACCTCATCACCAATTTCGGCCAACATCATCATTAAAATTCGACCTTCAAAATTTGATGGTTCACCATCAATTGACACTAAGTGTAGTGCTAAGTCTAAAAATTTTAGCTTTTCTTTTCGATTTAACATTTGTAGTAACATATTATTTCACCCTTTCATATTGATCTTTTTTTAACCAGATTCGTTCTTGTTCATCATTTTCTTTAATGATTAATACTGTTTCTCTTAATAAGTTTACTTCTTTGACATCGTAAACTTCATTTTTATATTTTATTTTGTCACCTTTAACTGGTAGACTTTCTTTTAAATATGTATATGCTTCATTTTCATATTTAATACAACATAAAAGTTTATCGCAAGCGCCACTAGTTTTTGATGGGTTAAGTGCCATATTTTGGTTTTTAGCCATTCTAATCGTAATCACATCAAAGTTATCAATAAACTTCTTACAACATAAAATTCTACCGCATGGGCCAATCCCGCCAACAATTTTCGCACCATCTCTTGAACCAATTTGTCTTAGTTCAATTCTAGTTTGATAAACATAAGATAAATCTTTAACTAATTCTCTAAAGTCTACTCTTTCTTCTGCTTCAAAATAAATTAATAGTCGTTTCCGATCTAATGTATATTCAGCATCTAAAACCGACATATCAAGGTTATGTTTTTTCACTAAATCTTTAGTAGTAACGACAACTTCTAAAGTTTCAGAATCGTTAATCTTTTGAGCTTTGAAATCTTCTTCAGTAGCATGTCTTAAAAATGGCACTAACTCTTGAGTTAATTTTTCATCTTCAATAGAGATAATGCTAATAACACTACCTAGTTCAATTCCTCTTGGTGTTTCTACAACAACATTATCACCTTTAGATACATCTAAATCTTTAGTGTCAAAGAAATACTTTAATCCTGATTTTTCAATTTTTACAATACTAACTTTCATAATTTGCGCTCCCTATCTAAATCTAAGAGTAACTTTTGATAATATGTATTAATATTTATTGGGACTCTTAAACGGTTAATGTGTTCTCTAATTTTTGATGTAATAACTTCTAATTCATTTAAACTTAACTTCGCACTAATTTTTTGAATATCACTACGGAGTGATTCAAAAGTAATAGTGCGGTGAACTTTATATCTAATTAAATCGGTAAAGAATAATAACACTAAATTTAAATACGACTTATACCAATCTAAATCCGCTTTAGTTTCGCTAATAAAATCAATATAGTCTAATTGAAAGATTATCTCTTTATTAAGCCAATCAGTGCTTAATTTTTTAATAAATTCAGCAATTTCTAATACCGATGGATGATTAACTAATGAAACCGCGTCTTCAATATTATTAGTAATTTCTGGAAGAATTTCTGAAATTAACGGATTAACGTCTTTTGCGATTAAAGCTTGCTTAATTTCAATTTTATGAATCCCAACAAGGTGAATAATTTGACTACGTGACTGAATAGTATCAATTACTTGAGATAAGTTTTCGGTTAATAGAAAACCATATGTCGTTTTTCCTTCAGGTTCTTCTAAAAATTTAAGTAAACTATTGGCTCCTGCTTGAGTAATCTTTTCAATATCTTCAATAATATAAATTCTGGCACCAGAGTATAAACTCGTTTTAGAAAATTCACTTTGTAGGGTTAAAATTTGTTCTTTCTTAATAGAGTTTCCGTCTGGTTGAATCAAAATTACGTTAGGATGATTAAGTTTTTTAATTTGATTTAATAAACGGGCTTCATCCTCTCCTTTTCTTTTTAGTAACTCGGCGCTTACTAAAAAGGAAAGGGTTAATTTACCTGCACCTTTCGGACCTTCAATTAAATAAAGATGTGACATCCTATTTTTCTTAATTGTCGAATTAAAAAAACTTAAAGCACGTTTCATAATCTTTCTTCTAACACCTTCATAATTTCATTTAAACTAACTTCAATGGTTTCGTTAGCGTTAATTTTTACAATTCTTTCAGGATACATTTCCAGTAATTTGAAATATCCCTCTCTTACTTTTTCATGAAATGAGATTTCTTCTTTATCAAGTCGATTTAAATCATCTCTTTTTTTAATTCTTTTTAAACCAATTTCTGGTAAAACATCTAAATAGAAAGTAATATTAGGCATATGTTTAAAAGCGAAATTGTTCGCTTTTGACACAAAGTCAAAACCTAAATCACGTCCATATGCTTGATAAGCAAGTGACGAGTCAACATAGCGATCGCAAAGTACTACTTTTCCTTCATTTAAAGCTGGAATAATTTTTTCTTCTAAATGTTGCGTTCTTGATGCAGCAAAAAGTAGAGCTTCGGTTGCTGGAGTTATTGAAGTGTTTTTAGAATCTAAAATTACTTGTCTAATTTGTTCCGCAACTAAACTTCCGCCTGGTTCTCTAGTTACTAGTACTTGATATCCTTTTTTGATTAATGCTTTTTCAACTTCTCTAATAACAGAAGTTTTTCCACTTCCTTCTCCGCCTTCAAAAGTAATAAACATATCAATCGCCTCTCTTTTTTAATAATACACTTTAACTAAGTATAAGCCTTTAGCTGGGGCTGTATTCTTAGCTAGTGATTGGTCTTTCGTTTTAAGAACCTCATTAATGGTTGAAATATCTTTTTTATTGGTAGCAATATCAACTAATAATCCAATCATTCGTCTTACTTGATATCTTAGGAAACTATTTCCATGAATTTTAATTTTAATATGAGTTTTAGTTTCTTTAATTTTTATTTGATAAATCGTTTTTTGGGTTGGCTTTAACTCATTAGTTACCGTAAACCCACCAAAATCATGAGTGCCTTCAAGTAGTGTGGCAGCTTCTTTTAATTTTAAAACATCGATATTAGGAAAATATACTTCATATCTTTGACTAAATACACTTGAAGGAACTTTAGAAATTACGTATTCATATTCTTTTGATTTAGCATCGTGTCTGGCATGAAATGTGTTGCAAACAATTTCCGCCTTAACTACTTTAATGTCTTCTGGCAATCTTTTATTTAACCCTAACATTAAAGCTTTTGGTTCAATTTTAGCTTCAAAATCAAAATGAACCACTTGCCCTTTCGCATGGACCCCTTTATCGGTTCTACCCGATACAAACACCGAAACTTCTTTAGAAGTCATTCTTTTAATACTTTTTTCTAATGTCTTTTGAATTGAGTTATGCTCATTTAGTCTTTGCATCCCGTAATAATCACTACCATCATAAGACACGGTTAACTTATAGCGATACATATTAAAGAATTATCCTACCAACAATAATTAAAACTAAAATTAGTGAAGTAACAATTAAACTGATAATATCTGGCGTTTTAGTTTTATATTCATCAATTTTAGTTCTTTTAGCTCCAATTACGTAACCTCTAGCTTCCATCGCGTTACTTAAATCTTCGGCTCTTTTAAATGAGATAATAAAGACTGGAACTAAAAGTGAAACCATCTGCATAATCTTATCTTTTAACTTACCTTCTTTAAAATCAACTCCCCTTGAAGCTTGAGCTTTCATAATTTTATTAGTCTCTTCAAGTAGTGTTGGAATATATCTTAAAGTAAGTGATAACATCATCGCCAAAGTATCTACCGGAAATCTAATTAGTTTTAATGGTTTTAAAAGTGATTCGATTCCGTAATTTAAATCTGTCGTCATCGTAGTTAAGGTTAAAAGTGAAGTTAAAATAATTACATTTAAAATTCTTAAAACTAAAAATCCGCTTCTAATTAAAGCTTCGTCATATAACTCAGCTTTATAATTAGCAATTAAACCCCAACTTTCTGGCATATAATGCTGAACGGCAAATAGACCAAAAACCATAATCAAAAAATAAATAAATTTGAATTTAATGTATTTTTTGGTTAGTAAATAAAATGCTAATATTAAAATCATCGCTCCCAAACTAGCCCAAGTAAAATGAAGCGGAATTTCTGGAACAACTAATTTAGCATTCGGCCCAACCTGATAATAAAAGATTTGGATTATAAAAGTAAATGTCAGTAAAAACATTACTGGTCTAAATCCACTAATAACTTTCATAATTGGCACTTTTGAAGTCGCAATTAATAATAGATTAATTAATGTAAGTGATCCTAAAGTAACAAGATATGGCCACTCAGTTCTAATTGGAATAACGAATAAACTAGCTAGCATAAAAACTAGGGCTAATAGTTTATATCTTGGATCTAAACGGTGGAGCCATGAATCTCTTGGAACATATTGGCCAATAACAATATTATTCATGTTCTCCCTCCACAATATATTCTAGTAAAGAGTCGTATGTATATTTTTCTTTAAATTTTAATCCAATCTCTTCTTCTAGATATTTTAAAATTTTAATGGTTTGTGGTTCGCTCAAATGGTAATCTTTAAAATCTTCTTTTTCAAATAATTCTTCTTTAGTACCATCAAAAGTAATTAAACCATCACTTAAAACAATCACTCGTTTCGCATACTCACTGACTAGATCCATATCATGAGTAATTAAAATGATCGTCTTATTAGTTTTTTCGTGGATTTCTTTAAATAAATCCATCATTTCGCGGCGTCCTTGTGGATCTAATCCCCTAGTTGGTTCATCTAAAACTAATACTTTAGGATCCATCGCCAAAATGCCAGCTATGGCCGCTCTTCTCATTTGACCACCACTAATTCTAAATGGTGATGATTTTAAAATATTATCGTCAAGTCCGACTAATTTAGCGGCTTCAAGCGCTCTTTCTTCAGCATTAACTTTCGTCTTTTTAAAATTCTTTGGACCAAACATAATATCTTTTAACACTGTTTCTTCAAACAATTGGTATTCAGGAAATTGAAAAACTAAACCAACTTCTTGACGAAGTTCGTTTATTTTTTGATTTCTTTTAGCGGGTAATCTAAACCCAAAAACATTGACTACCCCACTATTTGGAACTAATAATCCATTCATTAATTGAACTAAGGTTGATTTTCCGCTTCCGGTGTGGCCAACAACTGCAATAAATTCGCCAGTTCCTTCAATTTTTAAATCAACACCTTTTAAAGCGTGGGTAGTATCAGTAAGGCCGCTATATTGAAAGTTTACTTTTTCAAACCGTATTTCCATAACGCCTCCATAATTTTATCTTTATTCTTAAAATTATGATGTTTTAAATCATTTTGTAATTTTAAGGCTAAAGGTAATTCCAAATTAGATGATTTTAATAATTCTTCTTCTTTAAAGACTTCTTCAGGAGTTCCTTTTAAAATAATTTCACCTTGTCTCATAACAACTAACTCATCACTTAAGTTAGCAAATTCTAAATCATGAGTAATCGTAATAATCGTTTTTTTGTGTTCTTTATTAAGAAGTTTAATTAAATCAACAATCTCTTCGGTCCCTTTTGGATCTAACATTGAAGTTGCTTCATCAAAAATCATAATATCTAAATCCATCGCTAGTGCACCAGCAATGGCTACTCTTTGTTTTTGCCCACCCGATAATTCGTGCGGACCTTTATGTAAATAATCTTGCATATTAACTAAATTAGCATAATGATTAATTTTTTCAATCATTTCTTCACGTGGAACTTGTTGGTTTTCCATGCCAAAAGCGATATCATGTAATACCGTTACCCCAACAAATTGATTATCTGGGTTTTGGAACACGATACCTATTTTTTTACGCACGTCTTGAACTGATTCTTCGGTTAAAAGAATTTCTTCTTCACCAATTAAAATTTCTCCTTCATCAGCTTTTAAAAGTCCCATTAAAAGTTTAGCTAATGTTGATTTGCCACTTCCATTGTGACCAAGAATTGAAATCCATTTACCTTTTGGAATTTCTAATGAGATATTTTTAATTGTTTCGTGCTTTTCACTATATTTAAACGATAAATTTTTTATTTTTATCAATTCATTCACCAACCAATATCATACCTATGATATTATACCATATTTTACGAGCGAAATAGGTGATAATAGTGTATAATAATAATTAGTAAAGGGAAGATGGTAAATATGATAACATATTTAAATAGTTTAAACTACAACAAAGAAGTCACTTTAAATAAAAAAAGAGTAATTCTTCTTTTTACCGCTTCATGGTGTTTGGCTTGCGATGAAATTTTGCCAAAGTATGAACAATGGGCTAAACGATATTCTAATAAATTGGAATTTAAAATAGTCGATATGCATAAAAATAAACGAATCGTAAAAAAATATGATGTCGCTTCTTCTTTGACGTTTCTTATTATTGAAAATAAAACTGTGATCAATCGATTTGCTGGAATGCAAACTGATGAAACATTTGATTATTTTATTAATCGGAAATAGAAA